>JBLIDR010000012.1:0-11423 GCA_047632655.1 Francisellaceae bacterium
CAATCGAGTTTCACCTAACTGGCCTCGGTCTAAACCAATATCATTCGAGCCAATACCCTGTGGCATGCTACTTTGAAACAGAAAAGGTTGATCAAACTGGTCAATTTTAAGGAAAACTTTATCAGTTTCGATTTGATAATAAAAATCAAAAAAACCGACTTTATGGGGCATATTGTCAGTAAAGTTTTCTATCGTTTTAGCATCTTCGAGCTCAGCAGCAGTAGACAAAACAGAGATAAATATAAGACATGCTAAAATCACTCTCATTACAACTCTTTTCCTTAATATAGATTGGCAAAAAGCAACATTACCCAGAATTGATTATAAAAAGAAGATCAATCGCTATATTTAAGAAAAAAAATTAACTGCGCAACAATCGTGCACTGCAGTGATGTTTTTAGTGTACGGGGTAAAATCCGTAAAATCATACAATCACATTACACTGTTTTATATAAAGACTACCCAACCTTTGCCGATTTGCGCGTAAAGGTGTGCAGCCAAAAGTGAGTTTTGGGGGGTAAACATAACTAGGGAACAGTGCACCAAATAAATGCAAAATTCAGAAAATAGCACAAACACAGCCTTCAACAATAAATCAACAAACTAACAACATAATATGACGAATAATAAATAAAGTGCTATTTATCAGGGTAATATGGCTAGTGTGCCAGACACCCTGGTTGAATCTAAATGGGTGAATTCACAGGGGAGTTTGAGGTGGCCAACGACCTTTTCGGCAATTTTCTGGTACAGACGACAAACGCCTGCATCATAGAGTGCATCAAGACAACGGCCCAATGCATCATCATTGATATGTGATGCCTCAATCCCTTCGCCCATCAGTCAGGAAACCAGTTTGTCATCAAAGAACTCCCTATACATATGCAATGTTCGTCCGGTAAACCCCAAGCCATTCAACAGCATGGCAGTAGAAATATGACCATAACCCACTTGTCTGCGCTTACGGGTCCCTAACGCTTTATCAATGATAGAGGCCAGGTCAATTTCCTGGCAAAACCCGGCAACCAAGGCAATATGATCTAACCTTTTACTCGTATAAACAGCTGATGACATGAAAATTCACTCGCAAAGGAGAGTAATAGATCAAGATACTTGATCGCCGTCAACTTATTTTTGAATAATCATGTAAACATAATCAAATCGCAACCATATCGGTTAATAAACGCTCGATATTTTATTTCCAAATTATATGCGGAATGACCGGTTCAATATTGCATGTCTTATAGTAAATGGATTTTCTGGAAACAGAATTAGATAGGAAGCAACAATGGACACTCAACAATCTGGGGTGATAAAAAACAACACTAATAAGTTTGCTGCGGCTTATCGGTTAATTGATATTATGTTAATACAAACGTTACTGTATTTGAGCGTGGTTTTGTATTCACAAAATTACACACTGGCTTATTTCACTTTATCACTAGTTGCCTCAGCGGGTTTCGAGCTCTTTGCAGAATCATTTACACTATATCGCTCTTGGCGTGCAGGTTTTTTTAATCAAGTCATATTTTATACTTTTGTTTGCTGGATTTTTTCAGGCTTTATAGTGCTGACCTATCTATTTTTATCCAAAACCACCGAAGATTATTCTCGAACTTCACTTTTGCTGTGGATGTTTTCAACACTTACTACACTGATAACATGGCGCTATTGTTTTCAATTGTTTTTGTGGAACATGCGTCGTAATGGTTTCAATACTCGCAATATAGTCATTTTTGGATTATCTGAAAAAGGTATTCGTTTAGCCAAAGAAGTAATGGATAACCCAGAAACCGGCTACCGGTTGGCCGCATTCTATGACGACAGAGAGAAGTTGCGATTAGATGAGGAGTATCACTACTATTTGCGAGGAAATATTGCCGAAGGTATCAAAAACGTCAAAAACGTCAAAATGAAAAAATATGATGTGGTTTATATTACGCTGCCCATTCTAGCGCAAATGCGAATTCAAGATATATTATTCGCGCTCGGTGATTCAACAGCAACAGTTCATGTTGTACCAGACCTATTTATGTATTGCCTCATGCACGGTGAAATGTCCCATGTGGGCAATATTCAAACCATTAGTGTTTACGACAACCCTATGAAAGGGGGTTTAGCCGTAATCAAAAGATTAGAGGACATAATACTCGCCTGTGGGATCATGACGTTGATCACTATCCCAATGTTAGTGATTACTGTGTGGATAAAATCTACGTCCAAAGGACCTGTCATATTTAAGCAAGACCGTTACGGTTTAAACGGAAGAAAAATCAGGATGTGGAAATTCCGATCCATGACAGTCACAGAAAATGACGCTGTCATCACACAAGCCAAAAAAGGTGATACCAGAATCACAAAGGTCGGTGCCTTTTTACGCCGGACATCGTTAGATGAACTCCCACAATTTATAAACGTTCTCAAGGGCGACATGTCGGTCATTGGCCCTCGACCACATGCCGTAGCGCACAATGAAGAATACCGAAAAATCGTAGATTTCTACATGTTACGACATAAAGTTAAACCCGGCATAACCGGTTGGGCTCAAGTTAACGGTGCCCGCGGAGAAACAGAAACCGTAGATAAAATGAAAACTAGGATTGAGTTCGACTTGGAATACATTAGAAATTGGTCACTTTGGCTGGATTGTAAAATAGTGATTTTGACGGTATTTAGAAGCTTCAATGACAAGAATGCGTACTGATTTGTAATATTGATCTTTTGTAAGGATTTAAAATGAAGGTGACATTTTACGGTATTGGTTATGTAGGTTTAGTGCAGGCAACTGTTCTTGCCGATGCAGGTCACGAGGTGTGCTGCGTAGACATAGACAAAACCAGAATTAAAAATCTTAAAAAAGGTATTGTGCCTATTTTTGAACCTGGGCTAACCCCGCTAGTTGAAAAAAATCATGCTGAAGGACGCCTTATCTTCACCACGGATGCCAAATTTGGTGTTGAATTTGGTGATATGCAATTTATTGCGGTAGGGACTCCCCCCGATGAAGACGGCTCAGCCGATTTGAAATATGTGCTACAAGTGGCCGAAACCATAGCCACCCACATGGGCTCAAACAAGGTCATTATCAACAAATCGACCGTGCCTGTAGGCACCGCCGACAGAGTCAGCGCGCAAGTGCAAAGTGTGCTTGATGGTAGAGACTCCCAGTTAACATTTGCCGTAGTGTCAAACCCAGAGTTTCTGAAAGAAGGAGCCGCAGTAAACGATTGCCAGCGGCCAGATCGCATCATAATAGGCACTGATTCAAACGACGCAGAAAAGTTTATGCGCTTACTCTATGAACCCTTTAATCGTAATCACGAAAAAATCATTGTCATGGACATTAAAAGTGCTGAACTCACCAAATACGCCGCTAACTGCATGTTAGCGACAAAAATCAGCTTCATGAATGAAATGGCCAATATTGCAGAACGTGTTGGGGCAGACATTGAAAATGTACGCCATGGTATAGGCTCAGACCCCCGTATTGGTTATCAATTTATTTACCCGGGTTGTGGCTACGGGGGTTCCTGTTTCCCTAAAGATGTCCAGGCATTGGTACGCACCACAGATGCGATTGGCTACGAGTCTGAAATATTAAAAGCGGTAGAAAGGGTTAACTTTCGCCAGAAAGACAAGTTATTTGATTACATCTCAAAACACTTCAAACTTGAGCAACACCCCGATGCCTTAAAAGGCAAAACATTTGCACTTTGGGGCTTGTCATTTAAGCCTAATACGGACGACATGCGCGCCGCGTCTAGTCTGGTATTAATGGCCTCATTATGGGGAGCCGGTGCCAAAGTACAAGCTTACGACCCAGAGGCCATGGAAGAAACCCAGCGCATTTGTGGTAACCGTGATGACCTTGCACTAATGGGCACCAAAGAAGCAGCCTTGCAAAGTGCCGATGCCTTAGTCATTTGTACCGAGTGGCAAAATTTCAGATCACCGGACTTCGGTCTAATTAAAGAAAAATTAAATACCAATGCTTTATTTGATGGCCGCAACATGTTTAACCCATCGCGTATGGCAGAAAATGGCTTTGCTTATTATTGTATTGGCCGTGGTTTGTCTGTAGCAGCTAATTTTAGCGAGAACGACTTGTGAAGTGTTTAGTCACTGGCGCATCTGGGTTTATTTGTAGTAAAGCTGAATGGATTAAAAAGTGTTACACAAAAGGAAAATGTTAATGAGAGTTTCGGTAGTACATGATTGGTTAACAGAAATGGGGGGCGCTGAGAAAGTCCTAAAGTCAATATTAAACATTTTCCCCGAGGCAGATGTTTTTACCTTAGTTAATGGAATGACGCCGAATCAGCTTGAATCTGTTGGTGTAAAAAATGAAGTGACAACGTCATTTATTCAAAAATTACCTTTTGCGAAGACAAAGTATCGAAATTATTTGCCTTTGATGCCAATGGCTATTCAGCAGTTAGATATGAGTCAATATGACTTAATAATTTCGAGTAGTTATTGTGTTGCGAAAGGCGTGATTACTGGGCCTGATCAGTTACATATTAGTTATTGTCATTCACCCGTCAGGTATGCCTGGGATTTGCAAAACCAATACTTAAAAGAAAGCGGAATGGATCGTGGTTTGAAATCGATTTTTATTCGTTATGTACTAAATAAGATTAGAAATTTTGATGTTCGTTCATCCTTTGCAGTCGATCATTTTATTGCGAATTCAACGTTTATAAAAAGAAGAATTAAAAAATTTTATAGCCGTAATGCAGATGTCATCTATCCTCCTGTTGATACCGAAGGCTTTGCATTACGTGAAGCGAAAGACAATTACTTTATAACGTGCTCTCGATTAGTACCTTACAAGAAGGTCGACTTAATTGTGAATGCATTTAGAGAAATGCCAGATAGACAGCTACTGGTTATAGGTGAAGGCCCTGACTATGCAAAGATTAAAGCAAATTTACCTATTAACGTTGCATTGCTTGGTTACGTCGAATACAAAGAATTAATAGTGTATATACAAAAAGCTAAGGCTTTTGTGTATGCCGCTGAAGAAGATTTTGGGATTGTACCTGTGGAGGCTCAAGCTTGCGGAACGCCTGTAATTGGCTTTGGAAAAGGTGGTTTAGTCGATACCGTTAAAAATGGAGAAACGGGCATTCATTTTTACTCGCAAACACCAGCATCAATTATAGAAGCCGTTAATAAGTTCAGTGATAGCACTGAATTACAATCCGCCAAAGAAATATCAGTTCATGCCAAACAATTTAGTACCGCGCGTTTTGAATTACAACTCAGAAATTATATAGAGATTAAAATGAACGATCATCATGAGGCAATGGGTACGGCTTCTAGTGAAGATAATAAAAATAACTTACGTTATATACATCGCACAGCATAAATGCTCGTATTTAGTCTTGAAGCAATGTTGTATTTGATACGGTAGCCATTTAAGGCTCACGGTTTTATCGGGATAGTTTTGATACGACTTATACGTGAATGTTAAGTGATGAAAATGAAAAAATTAATTGTTATAAATACTTTTGGGCAGATGTGAATGGCTTTAATTAAAGAGTTACTAAAAACCAGCATATTCTTTAATGAGTGTAATATGTTAGTACCTGCATGTATGGAAAAAAGCAATTTTGCTGATTATTGTTTTGGCAAATGGTTAGCAGTAGTTAGTTGTGCAAATGACAAAAAAAGCCGCAATGTATCAAAGGGTCGATTGAATAAAGATATGACTTGCAGATGATTAAAGTATTAGCATTTCCAGCATATAAAAATAAAGATTCTAATCCGTATAATTATCTACTGTATTCGGGCATCGAAAAGCAAGGTGTCGATGTTAAAGAATTTAGCTTTAAACGTAGTTTATCATTAAATTATGACTTGATTCATATCCATTGGCCCGAGTTGTACCTGAATAGTCACTATTTACTCAAAGCGTTCCTTTATACTTTTATGTTTATTTTTTGTCTAAAGTTTTCTAAAGTGTTTGGTAAAAAAATCATTTGGACCGCCCATAACTTAAAGGCACACAACGTAGGGTACCCCAAACTAAGTAAAGTGTTCTGGGCTGCATACCTGCCATTAGTCGATGGTGTCATATCGCTGTCTAAGGCAAATGAAAAATTATTTTTTGGTAAATTCAATTTCAAACAAAAGATCCAGTCTACGGTCATTCATCATGGTCTGTATGAAGGCTATTATCAAAATAGTGTTACAAAGCAAATAGCTAAGAAATATTTTTCAATTGATGAGTCTAAAAAAGTTTGTTTATTCATTGGGCAGGTTAAAGCTTATAAGAATGTAGAAGCTTTGGTTAAATTATTTGATGAAGAAAAAGCGTTGAATAACGTTGTGCTTATTATTGCAGGAAAGTTTGAAAGTAAGGCGTATTTCAATCAAGTAAACCTTCAAGCTGCGGCTAATAAAAATATTATAATTCATGATAAGTTTATTTTTGATAACGATCTTCAATATTACTTTAATGCCGCTGAGATATGCTTGCTGCCCTTTAAAGATATTTTTAATTCAGGCAGCGTTTTGCTTGCGGCTTCATATAAAACACCTGTTATAGCGCCTTACAGTGAAAACTTTATTGAGTACGCAGACCTAATTGGAATGTATTCCATATCAACTTACGCAAATGAAATTAGTGCAGATTTTATAGTCAATAAGCTCGCTGGGCCTGACGTAAAATTTACTGCTGTGAGTGATGATTTATCATGGAGCAATTTGCAGGAAAAGCTAAGTCGCTATTATAAAAATGTTTTGGTACCTCAATAATGCTTGACGATAGAAACCAATGGATAGATATTTTAAAAGGGATTGGAATCCTATTTATTGTCATCGGGCATATTGTGAGTGGGCCATTAAGGGACTTTTTGTATCTGTTCCATGTTCCCATTTTTTTCTTTCTTAGTGGATACTTATTTAAGAAACCAATTAGTAAGAAAAGCTACATATTGAAAAAAACAACGAGATTATTGATACCATACTTTAGCTTTTTGTCCGGCTTTACAATAATACTTATACTGGCCACGTTTTTAATAAATAATGACACAGAAAATCTTATTGTTTTAATTGAATCAGCACTGCTTGGCGGGCAAAGTTTAACCGGTTGGTTGTCAGTTTTTTGGTTTATAACAAGTTTATTTTTTACACAGGTTATATATGTTTACCTGCAGGGTCTTGATAGAAAACTATTCTATTCTTGTATCCTTATTAGTTTAGCCCTTGCTTATACAACATCAATTTATACGCCAGATATTTTGACGTTTTGGTCGCTTAATACTGTATTTTTTACTCTTCCAATATACTTTGCAGGAAATTTATGGGCTTCTTATAGAACAGGTTTTTTACCAACGTTATCAATACTTGCAATAGCATTTATTTTGCCGTTTTATTATATGTATCCAAGCCTTTACAATATAGATATTAAGCAAGCTGAGTATGGTATGCCAGTTATTGCTTTAATATTGTCATTGTCGTTGGTTATCGTAACATTTAGTATTTCAAGACGTATTAAGACTCTAGGGATATTTGCTAATTCACTGGCCTATTTAGGTGGGATGTCAATGACTATAATGTATATGCACCAGCCTATCCAAATTACACTACGACATCATCTAAATGTTAGTCATTCACTAGTATTGATAGTGTTAACTATTTCATTTTGTGCGGTTTCTAATCAGATATTTAATGCTAATACATTATTTAAACGACTGTTTACGGGAATATAGTAGAACTATATTGGATAAAAAAATATGCTACATATGTTTGTTTATTCGGCATTGAGCATATTTTTAGTTTTATGGACTTTTCCTACTTAAATGGATGTTGTACAAAGTAATAAGGCTCAGTTTATTGGGTGAAAAGTCTTGTTTTATCAAGTGGCCATTGCTAAAGCATAAGAAAATGGTAGAAACGAGTGAAGCGATTTCGTAAATAGTTGGATACTCTATTCGTTGTTACCAGGCACAATTATTAGCAGTTATTAAATAAAAATTGTATTTTTGTCATCAAAGCGCTACTGAAAGTGTATTCCATGTAATTGATTAACGGTAATTAATTTAGGGTGAATTGTAAATGTTAATTTCAAATCTAATAAAACAAAGATTGGATACAAGTTTCATGCGGTTTTTGGCCGTGGTGTTAGTTGTGAATTCCCATCTAGATACTTTATACCCATCAAATTTGAGTTATTTCGCTAGTGGCGGAGCGATAGGTAACTCATTGTTCTTTTTCCTATCCGGATTTGGGCTTTGGTATAGCGTTCATAACTTAAAAAGTTACACATTTACTCAGTGGATTGGTAAACGTTTTCTTCGCATATACACACCTTATATAATTGTGTTACCAGCATTAATAGGTATCTTGATTTACATGGGTGATTTAAATTTGGATAATATAATAACAATCGGCGAAATTGTTTTTTTTCCTCATCAAGCATATTGGTTTTTACAAGCCATAATACTTTATTATATCTTGATATATTTTCTATTTTCGATTTGGGGAAGCAGTGACAGGTCCATATTCCTTTTCATTACTGCTTTTTTAACTTTATATTTATATTTTTATTTTTATTCAATTGACCTTGCAATATTTTCTATAGAATCGTTGCCATTCAAATTAATATATTATTTTTTATGTATATTGCTAGGGATGGTGGCCTCAAATAAGATAAAAGAGGCAATGCTGGGTTGTTTTTCATCATTTGTTTGTGTCATCTCTTCGTTACTCGCTTTTTTAGTATTGAAAATAAAAATGCAAAACGGAATAGGGTATGAATATCAAATACTGCAGCACATTGCCGTGTTGTGTTTAGTCTTTTCGTTATTCTCATTGTCTAGAACTCTATTTGTGCCTTGGTTAAGAAAGCTAAGGCTTGTTTCTCAATCAATTGATTTTATTGCGGATCATTCACTTGAAATATATCTGGTTCATCTTCCCCTGGTTTTTCTCCTGAGGTATTTAAATCTAACATCGTCACTTTATATTCTCCCGTTAGTAGTATGTACTTTGGTTTTATCAAGGTATGTAAAAATATTTTCTGAGAAGGCTTTAGTTAGGCTAGAGCTAATAGAAAAAAGTGTTTGAAACCGACATTCCGCAGCAATTTAGGAATATATTCGTTGAAAATTAATACCTAAAATTTTAATTATAATGGATTGCCTTTCTTTAATGTTTAAGAGCAGCGTTTGCTGCTCATTAATCGTAAGCAGATCAATACCCGCAAACCCCAGCGAGCCGTTGGGGTTTGCGGTGGCTTCTTTTTCATATCAGGGAAGTATTCATCCTGCGCTTTTAATTGCTCACGGATAGTGTGCTCCAATGCCTCAACCCATTCGCCAATCCGTCGGGAAACCGGTTTGTCATCAAAGCACTCGTTATAAATATGCAATTTTCGTCTGGTAAACCCTAGACCATTCAATAGCATGGCAGTAAAAATATGACCATAACCCACTTGTCTACGCTCAGAGGTGCCTAGCGCTTTATCAATGATAGCGGCCAGGTCTATTTCCTGGAAAAACCCGGCAACTAAGCCAAGATGGTCTAACCTTTTAGACGTATAAACAGCTGATGACATGAGAATTTATTCATAAAAGAGAGTAATAGATCAAGATCCGTGATCGCCGTCAACTTATTTTTGAATAATCATGTGAAAATAATTAAATCACGGCGATATTTTATTTCTAAATTATGTGCGGAATGACAGTTGAAAAATGGCAATTGTAAATATATATAAAAATAATTCAGGTTGGCAAAAGATTAATTTGGTAATGCTCTTGATCTGTTTGCTATTCACATTCAATTTTTTTACGCCACACCTGCAAAGCTTTTCAACAATATATGGTAAAGAGGTTGCCACTGCGGCAAATGGTGGAATTAATTTTCGAAGTGCTTTTTGGTTGTCAGTTTCTTCGTTGATATTTTGCGTGGCTTTTCTACGAGGGATTTTCCGTGATCCAGCCTGGTTTAAAACTTATATTTTTTTAGTTACAGTACCCATTTTTCTGTCGATTACATGGTCTGCCAATCCTTTCATAACCTTTTCAAGAGCCGTTTTATGGTTGGCAGCCGGTGGCGCAATTGCAATACTATATTTACAAGAATACCGACAGGGCGATCTTAAGGGTGTTTTTATAAAGCTTTCAGCGTTGCTGCTGATGGGAAATTGCATCGCAATTGTTTTTTTCCCTGCGGGCGCATTTGCAGCTGGCGGCGCTCTTTCAGGTATCTTTTCTGGCAAGAATACTATGGGCGCCGTCGCAGGGTTGTTTACTGTAATTTTAAGTTCCATTCTTATACAATATAAGTTAACCGGACTAAGTCACAGAATAACTGTGAAAGCAATGATTTTGCTTTGGTTGTTGTTCTTGGCACTATCGGTATCAAAATCTTCAATAGCAATTACAGCAATTTTGACCCTAGGCTTGTATTTTTTTCACCATCGGATGAGATTCTTAATATACCTAGTGTTTTTTATGATGTTCATTTTATTAAGCTTCATACCACTACTTCTACACATCTTAGGATTGGATGCGTTTAGTGAATATTCTCGTATATTGCCCCCTGAGATGTTTACTGGGCGAGGTCAAGTATGGGCCTATATTTTCGAGGAATTCATTAACTTCTTTTGGCTTGGGGTCGGCTATGGATCGTATTGGTCTACGGGCGAGGTCAGGGACGTCTTTGATATTGAGTTTTCATTTCTTCAAATTCTTAATAGTTCACATCAAGGTTACATTCATGTTTTTTCTAATCTAGGAGTGATTGGCTTATCGATCTTTCTTGTAACCACGATTTATAAATTAGTAAAATTTGGTCATAGACTGGAATTATGGGAGATAGCAATATTGGTTTTCGTATCTTTTCATGCATTGTTTGAAACAGACTTTTTTATCTATAAATATACGTGGATTCTATTTTGTGCAATTTTGTCTAGAATCGAGTTTTCCAATCTGATGCATTCGGAATATGAAGATAAGCAATAATATTTTTAGATCAAAAAAAGCCAGGGAACACGTGGCTGTGCATTTATTGAACAGGCAATTAAGTTGAGTAATACGAATATTTTAACGTTTAGGTGATTGCTTAAATATGCTTTAAGAAAAATTTCTGATGTAAATCAGTAAATTATACTCCGATGGACTGCTTCATATAAACCAGGTTATACATTTTGCACATACATATTAATTTTGGACTTCAAGAGTATATAAGTACCGAAGAATAACTAAATATAAAAGGGTCATACGATTCACCAGGTAATAGTTAAATATTCATCATAAATGATGGGTTGCTAGTTAGTGATAGCTCACAATTAACCCCAAGTATTGTTAATGCAATAGTTGGCAGTGATGCTGAATTATTATCTATTGACTTATTTCGGAATAATCTTAAAGAGTTATTGAATAACACTAAAACAAAAGGCTGTAGCATGAATA
>JBLIDR010000013.1:0-11396 GCA_047632655.1 Francisellaceae bacterium
AAAAGCCGTTACTAGAGATTACACCTTAGAATTGGAAGACATTGAGGCTAAAACGCCTATGTTATCAATTTTTGGCGGGAAAATAACAACCGACAGAAAATTAGCTGAAACAGCGGTGGATAAGCTTATTCCTTACTTTAAAGAAATGGGGGATCAATGTACGGCAGAAAGCCCGTTACCCGCTGGTAATTTCGCTAATATCAAAATGTTTACTCGAGAAGTTGAAAATGAATATCCATGGTTACCAGAAAAATGCGTGCAAGGTTTATTCGAAGTTATGGCACGCGACTATTTTTATTACTTAAAAATGTGACCAGTATGGCGTCGTTAGGACATTTTTTGGCGACGAACCAAACGAGGTTTATATCTCATTGAACAGGAACAATGCGCAATAACAACATTTATGGCTGATCATCCAACTATTATCGTAAAAAATTCGCCAGATTTAATACATGTGGCTTAATAATTTAATATGTTCTTATACGCCAATAGGTTGATATTATATAAGTATTTAATAAAATTCACCGACTATTTTCATTTTTTGGTTAGCTAGCAATTGCGATTGAAGCCAAGCCGTTATTGTTGATTTTAACAAGTAAGTTTGGTCAGCTATTTATGCGGAATGGTATTAGCCCCTTTAATCCCATAAAAAGCGATGTATAGATAACACAAGGCCGGTAATACAAAAGCACTTTGAATGCTGGTGATATCAGCCAACATACCTTGCAAACTTGGTATTATTGCTCCGCCAACAATAGATAAGCAAAGTATGCTTGAACCTTTTACAGTATCTTCGCCTAAGTCATGCAGCGCTAAACTAAAAATGGTTGGAAACATGATTGAATTAAAGAATCCGACTAATAGTATTGCCACCATTGCCAAGTAACCTGATGAAATCATCGATAATAGAACGAGTATCGCCGCCATAACGGCATTCAGCGTTAAAATGTATCGTGCAGAAAAATAACGAATAGTAAATGACCCGAGCAATCGCCCAACCAAAGCTCCGCCCCAATAAAATGCCACATAAGCGCTTGCTTGTTCTTGGTTAAACGCACTAATGTTATCTTGGCAAAGGTAAGCCACTAAAAAACTGCCAATGGCGACCTCTGCGCCAACATAAAAGAAAATTGCAAAAGCCCCCAGTTTTAAATGTTTTCGTTGCCAGAGAGAATTCCCCTTTGTTAATGCTAAGGTATCCGCTTCATTCTCTTTTTTCTTTTGTGACGATAGCGTCAAAAATGAAATAACTACAGCAAAAACCACTAGAATACTGGCGATGATTAAATAGGGGGTTTGTACTAACTGCATATTTTGCACCTGTATTGTTGCTTCGCTGAGTAATATTTTATTGGCAGGAAGTAAACTAGCAGGTGATGATCCGGTTACCTTTACTGGTAATGCTAAGCCAGAAAAAAGGAAATACCCTCCTAGAAATGGCGCAATAGTAGTGCCGATGGAGTTACATGTTTGAGCAATGGTTAACCGTGTTGTAACTGTATGAATAGATCCCAACGAGGCCATGTAAGGGTTAGCTGAAACTTGCAGAAACGTGACACCCGTCGCTAAAATAAATAACGACAACAGAAACATAGTATATGACTGTATCGCGGCAGAAGGATAAAAACTTAAGCAACCAAAAGCGGCAATCAGCAAACCACTGATGATGCCTTTTTTATAGCCCCACCTTCTGATCAACTTGCCTGCAGGTACTGACATCATTAAATAAGCACTGAAAAAGCAGAACTGTACTAACATTGCTTGGCTATAACTTAATGAAAAAATATTTTTGAAATGTGGAATTAACATGTTATTTAAACAAACGATAACCCCCCACATAAAAAATAAAATCGATAAGATTATTTGAGTCAAGAGATCGGAAGTTTTACTTGCTGTTAGGTCAAGGTTTAAAGCTGCACTAGTCATGAGTAACACTAAAATATAGAGAAATTAAAACAGGTGTAAATTATATAAAGTACCGGTTGGTTTAGCTTTGATCTGACACAAATAAACGGGTGAATATCCCCTTTCATTTCAATGAGAAAAGGCTTATTTTCTGCTTAAAATAAATAATTCCGCATGTGTTTTTTTAATTATCGGAAGGGATAAAAAACAGCTTCATTACATTATCTCATTGTGCGTCTAAAAGTGAAATTAGGCTGTCATTTGTGAACAAGTGTCTTGAAGTTGAATCTGTGTATGTCTAAGGTAATTGCTATCACTGTTCCTGATACATTCGTGAACTATTATTTTAAAAATATCGCGACTAATATAAAAATAGCGATCCAAATTGTTTCAACTAACATCAATAAAATGGGTTTAAAGCCTACGCAAGACAGTTTGGCAAAGTTAGACTTCATCCCTATCGCCGCTATTGCTGTTATCAAGGCAAATCGTGAGAAGCTAATCGCTGGCTCTGTAATGCTTTGAGGGATATCAAAACAAGAGTTAATGATCATTAATATGATAAAAGTGATAAGGAAGGTAGGTACACTTGCTGCTTTTGCTTTGCTATTGTCTGCATCATTAAAACGTTTTATAACAATCAGCATAATAAGTACAACGGGCATTAGCATGCTAACACGTACTAATTTCACTAAGGTTGATATATCACCCGTAGTTTCTGAAATAGAATAACCAGCGCCCACGACTTGCGCTACATCATGAATAGTTCCTCCTAAAAATAAACCTGATTGAGTTTCATCTAGGCCTAAATAAGTCGCTATAAGCGGATAAACGACCATCGCAATGGTTGATAAAGATGTTACCCCAATAACGGTTAATAAGGTGTCTCGTTCTTTGTTTTTATGATCAGGTAATACCGCGGTAATTGCCATGGCAGCAGAAGCACCACATATAGCAACAGAGCCCCCAGTAAGTGAACCGAAGCTTTTACTCAGGCCTAATTTTTTTGCCATAAAAATGCCAAAAAGTATCGTACTTCCTATCGCAGCAGCCAATATCGCAATGGTTTCCCAACCTAAACCAATTAAGTCGGTAAAAGCTAGACGCAATCCAAGCAATGCTACACCGACTCTTAAAACAAAACTTGAGGAAAATTCAATACCTTCTTTACAAGGCGATTCTTGATATAAAAAAGACATCGCAATACCTAAGAGTAATGCAAATAACATCGCTGGTGCGCCATAGTGCTCACTTAAAAACAATGCTGCTAAGCCTGTAATTATTGCGATGCTAATACCTGGAAGTTTCGCCCTGAATGACATGTAAAACCTTAAATATTGCTATATGTTTATTGTGTTGTCGCTGTACCTAAAACAACAAGGACTTTACGCTTGCGTTCACCATAATATGGACGCCTGCCATGCATAGCTAAATTATTATCGACTAATGCAACGTCACCATCTTGCCATCCTATGTTATAAGACAAAGATTCGGCTATTTCGACAATTGTATTTAAGTACTGTTGGGTAAATTCGCTATCATCACCAAAACATAACGCTTTAGCGGGATTATCTTTGACACCACTCCAGCCCATATACGCGGCTATTATTTGGTTGAAAAATACTTTTCTATTACCTTCAAGCGTCCTGATCGCTGGTAAAGCTGATGTTTGTGCTTGTAAAGTACCGTCTTCAGCCCATTGCCATGAATAGCCTAATTTACCTAGTTTATCTTCTGCTTCGGCTACGGTTTCAACGGTTAATGTACTTTTCCAGCTCCTGCCTTGACCCGACTCAGGACGGTCTTCACTCGGCATCGAGGTGGTGTATTTAATACCAACTGCTTCTAGCTTATGGGTAAGTTCTGGTTCTACAGCCACTAATTTTTCGTAAATACTATCAGAACGACAGATAACCGTTTCACCACCTTGGTCTGCGGTATGCTCACAAAAGAGTGAAATTCTCCCAGGATATAAAGGTGTTTGCGCCATTTCATTATGAAGATAAATTTCGACGTCTTTAGGCGCTTCATTTGCGGTAAACACATATTCGGTATAGTTAATACGAACTGCGTTAGATAATGACTCTTTATAGGTAAAATTGGCGTATTCAAATGCAGAAAAGAAGCCGTCGTACGTTTGTGCGTCAACAACGGGGAAACCTCTAAACAATAACGCGCCAGTGCAATTGAGTTCTTTTTCTAGTGCCACTAAATTTTCACTTATCCATGACTTGGCTTGTTCAATGGTAGTGATAGAGCCGTCATTAATGATTATTGTTGGGAACTCGTTTTTTGCATACTTTAGATCGGCAACCATATTACTAATATAAGACATTACAATATTCTCCTAATCGTATATTGGATAGAATTTATTAAAGGCAGCTTCACAAAAATCACCCGGATCATTAAAACGTCGGTTTTGGTTAAGCGCTGAAATGTCGGTCATTTCTTGTTCAGACAATTCAAAATCGAAAATAGCAATGTTCTCTTTCAAACGTTCAATTTTGGTGCTTTTAGGAATAATGGTACAACCACGCTGGATTCCCCAACGCAAGACCACTTGTGCAGGCGTTTTATCTAATTTTTCGGCTGCTGCAAGCACAACTGCCTGAGTAAGTACCGATTCACATTCGTCAGCCATTTGTAATTCTAAATAAGACAAAGCACCTAAAGGAGAAAAGGTGGTTACTGATAAACCATAACTTTTTGCTAAACGAATTAAACGTTCTTGCGTTAAATATGGGTGAGATTCGAATTGAATTTCTGCAGGCTTAATTTTTGCGTAAGCCATTAAGTCGTTTAAAAGCCCTGAGTTATAGTTACAAACACCAATATCTTTCACTAGGCCCGCTTCAACTAAATCTTCCATTGCTTGCCATGTTTCAAATAGCGGTACTGCTGCTATTTTCATTTCTGGTTCACTTGCTTGTGGATCATAAATCCACTCTGGCGGATACCTTGTATCAAACGGTACAAATGGTTGAGCGATAGGGAAATGTATTAAATATGAATCTAAATAATCAAGACCTAAGTCTTTTAATGAACGCTCTAATGCTGGTTTTACATGTTCTTTACTATGATAAGTATTCCACAGCTTAGACGTAATACGTAACTCTTCACGTGAACATACGC
Organism: Francisellaceae bacterium; assembly: GCA_047632655.1. Classification (GTDB taxonomy): domain Bacteria; phylum Pseudomonadota; class Gammaproteobacteria; order Francisellales; family Francisellaceae; genus CAJXRW01. The sequence goes on from JBLIDR010000013.1 coordinate 5,038, forward strand.
CTTCTGCTATTGCTTTAGCAATACCATGACCTACTTCAACTTCGTTACCGTAGTCACATGCACTATCTAAATGTCTGTAACCCGCTTTAATGGCGTTATAAACAACATCTGCACATTGATCGTTTGGGATTTTCCATAAACCTAGTCCAATTTTTTGAATATCGTTGTTTGTCATTAAAGCCTCAAAGTGAATAAATTAGTAAATAAAAAACACATCTTATATAAGACATAAGTTTTGTCAATCAGTTATTTTTATTTTGATTGAATTTAAAGCATTTATTAAATTGAATGTGAAGAGATAACAAGTGGCTTGCTAAAAGGATGAAAGTGGTTCTATTAGTGATTGGTACCAGTTATTTCAAGAAAGGAGGTGAATATTGTGCCTTATAGGCACAACTTTATAAAACGTTCATTATTAATTCTTTATGGCTATAACTTAAGACAAGTTTACTAAATAATGATACTTATCAGAGCGACAGCGAGTCATTCGAAACTCAATTGATTGACCGTTTAAGGACTTAGCTAGCCGAGTAAACATAAGTAAAGGATCGCTTTTATTAATATTAAGTGCTTCTGCATCACTATCACTAACAATAACGGCTTTTATTCGGTCAGTGATATCATGCACGGTATGACCATAATTAGTTTGATAAAAATGATAAAGCGTGTGAGGAATTTCAGGTTCATCTATTAAACCTTCAAAATATTTTTTCGGCAAATATATATCTTCTAAAATACATAACTCACCATTGATATTTCTTTTACGTGATAACACAATAACTTCTTCGGTATCTTTTAGCTCAAGATTTTCAGCAATATCACCAGCTGCAAGCTCTACCTTACGAGAGATAGTTTCTGACATAGGCAATTCAGGACTGCGACCATCAGCAACTAAAGGAAAAAATCGATACAGCGCCCCTTGACCTGTCCACTCAGAAACAAACGTACCAACACCTTGTTTTCTATTTAGGATGTTCACATCTGTTAATGCGTTTAATGCTTTTCTAACGGTACCTTGGCTGACATTAAACTCGTCGGCAAGTTGAAACTCACTAGGTAAAATATCACCCGGTTTCCAACGTTGCTCAACGATAAGTTGCGTTACATATTCTTCAACCTGTTTATATAAAGGTTGATATGTAGGACCGTTAGTACTGAGCTTATTTTCAAATTTATTTTTTTTCATGTTTAATCGGAGTTACTTGTTATGACTTCGTCATAAGGGGATGCGTTACTTATAGTTTAACAGCCTAATAAAAATAATGATTAATGTAAATGTTTAATCTTTAAATATATTTAGCACTTGTTAGGCTTCATTATTAAATAATCATTGACAGGGAGTGAACAATATTAGTATCTTTTGTGTCTTATATAAGACGTACTTATAGTAATTATTAATTAGATTGGAGTTCTTTATGTCAGGGTTTTCTGTAACTGTTCCTCAATGGAATGATATTCCACAGCTTTCTATTATCGGTTTGGGGGCGTTAGCAGAAAATAATAAAGTGAAGTTAGTAACCGAACAAGGTGATTTATTCATTTCATTACTGGATATTGGCGTTCGCTTTCAAATCGGGGAGCAACGTCAATTTGATTATCAAATGATTAAAAAACTTCCTGCTACAGATGCAATATCTGCAGAATTCTTTGATGATAAAACGGTTATAAAAAGTCGCAGCCATACTTTGATTATCGACCATATCCCTTTTCATTTCACTTTACATAAAAAGGAAAAATTAGTCCAACAGACCCCAAAAGATGGGCATTTTGTCCGTGAGTTCCGCTTACCTCCTTTGGCAAAAGTTGATGACGGTTGGTTCATTTCACTTGATTTAGGATCGAGCGAACCTGTATATGGCTTAGGTGAGAAATGGGGCAAGCTTGATAAACGAGGACAATTAATACGTTCTTATAATCACGATGCTTTAGGGGTAAATGCCGAAATATCCTATAAAAATGTGCCTTTTTCTTGGAGTCCAAATGGCTGGGGTGTTTTTGTCCATACGCCTGCACCTGTTACTCAAGCCGTTGGTTATGCTCCGTGGTCACAACGTTCTTATGGCTTATTAATAGAAGATTATTCCTTAGATCTGTTTATATTATCTGCACCGTCAGGTGCTGAGATGCTCAATACTTATACCGAACTTACGGGTAAAGCCCCTACACCTCCGGATTGGAGCTTAGGGGTTATTTTATCAAAGGCTTATTATAAAGATGTGCCTGAATTACTGGCGACAGCAAAAGCGGTACGCGAACATAATATGCCTTGTGATGTTATCACGCTTGATGGTAGAGCTTGGCAAGACACTGACACACGCTTCGCCTTTGAATGGGATAAAACTCGTTACGACGATCCCGCAGCCGTTATCGCTGAACTTAAAGCGATGAATTTCAAAGTATGCATTTGGGAATACCCAATGATTTCGGTTGAAAATGACCTTTTTGATGAACTTGCTAGCAAAGGTTGGTTAATTAAAGATAAGCGCACTGGTGAAGCTTTTCAATATGATTGGGACATGAGCGCCTTTGGCGAAGTGCTGACGCCGTTACCTAAATCAGGCATATTAGATTTTACCCATCCTGAAGCCTATATATTTTGGCGAGATAGCCACAAACCATTATTCGATTTAGGCGTTGATATGATCAAAGCCGATTTCGGAGAACAAATAGAAGATAACAATATGGTTGCTTCTAATGGTGAGTGTGGTGATGCGCTTCATAATGTTTATACCCTGTTATATAACCGCTGCGTTTATGATGCCGCAAAAATGTACAGTAAAAATGGGCCGTTTTTATTTAGTCGTTCTGCATGGACAGGTTCACAATGCTACCCCGCACAATGGGGGGGAGATCCACAAGCAGACTGGGGCGGTTTAGCGGCGAGCCTTCGTGGAGGTCAATCATGGGGATTATCAGGTTCTCCATTTTATGCTACCGATGTCGGCGGGTTTTATAAAGATACTCGTGATGCTGAATTATTTGTTCGTTGGATACAAGCCAGTGTATTTTCAGCACATATGCGTTTACATGGTATCGGACAACGTGAACCATGGGCATATGGAAAGACAGCAGAATCCGCCGCCAATAAAGCCTTAGCGTTACGTTATCAATTATTACCTTATTTGAAAAAAACCATGCAACAAGCGACTCAAACAGGGTTGCCTGTTCAGCGTGCGATGGTCTTAGCTTTTCCTGAAGATAAAGCGGCTTGGGCTTTTGAAGACCAATATATGTTTGGTGATGACTTGCTCGTTGTTCCCTGCTTAGCACCCAGCGGTGATATTGAATTTTATTTACCTCAAGGTCAGTGGTACCTATTTAATGCAGAAAGTAGTGATGATATTCAAGAATTTGTTGGTGGTCAGATGCATAATTTAACCATGCCACTTGATCAAATAGCCGTATTTATTCAAAGCAATAAAAAGATTGCTTTAGGCGCGAGTGTTGAACACACAGAGCAACTAGATGATATTGAGAATATTGTGGCTTACTGGCCTGCCTAGGTTATAGCGATTATTAATACCCTATAGAAATCACAAATAAATCGTCTAAAACGATTGGAGCTGGAAACCATGTCATTAGAGCATATTATTACGACCTTACTATCCTGTATCTTTTTTATGGGGCTTGTTGCTTGGTTTTCTTATCAAAAAACCAAAGGAGAAGTAGACACAAAAGATGGCTACTTCCTCGCTGGTCGTGGTTTAACAGGCACCTTTATCGCTGGCTCTATGCTACTTACGAACCTTTCTGCTGAACAACTTATTGGCTTAAATGGCTCCGCTTATATGTATAATTTAAGCGCTATGGCATGGGAAGTGACCGCAGGTATTGCTACTATTATTATGGCTTTAGTCTTTTTACCTCGGTATTTATCTGGTGCATTTACTACCTTACCTGGATTTTTAAAATCTCGATTTGATGATTCAGTTAGACGCATGACTGTTATTTTATTTATGGTCGGTTATGGGTTAATAACCATTCCATCTGTTTTATATGCAGGCTCTGTTGCGGTATTACGTTTATTCGATATTCCAGAATTACTGAATACCAGTTACGAATTAAGTCTAGTGATCACCATTGTCGTCGTTGGCAGTGTTGGTTCACTTTATGCGATATTTGGTGGTTTAAAGGCCGTTGCCGTATCCGATACTTTAAATGGTGTTGGCTTGCTTATTATTGGTATTTTAGTACCTGTACTAGGTTTTTCATTATTAGGTGGAGGGGACATTAGCGCAGGTATAAATACGGTGATGACTACGCACACGGAAAAACTTAATGCCATTGGTGCACCGGAGGACCCCGTGCCGTTTGGCACCATCTTTACCGGAATGATTTTCGCCAACTTGTTTTATTGGTGTACTAATCAATATGTTATTCAGCGTACGTTAGGAGCTAAAAATTTAGCAGAAGGTCAAAAGGGAGTGTTACTTTCAGGGTACTTTAAGTTACTTGTGCCTTTCTTAATGATGGTACCAGGTATTATTGCTTTTCACCTTTACGAAGGGACAACGTTACAATCATTTGATCTGGCTTATCCTAAATTAGTTAAGGATGTCTTGCCTGTTTATTTATCGGGTTTCTTTTTAGCCGTATTACTTGGCACAGTATTCAGTTCATTCAATTCATTACTAAATAGTGCAGCAACATTGTTTTGCTTAGATATCTATATGCCATATAAGAAAGATAAAGTATCTGATCAGCAATTGATCCGCGTAGCGAAAATAGCCAGTGTTGTTATTGCATTATTTTCTTTTATTGTTGCGCCGTTATTAATGTTCGCCCCAGAAGGTTTATGGCAAATTATTCGCATTTTTACAGGCTTTTATAATATCCCTGTTATTACTATTGTTTTAGTCGGTTTCTTTACCTCGCATGTTCCCGCATTAGCCGCAAAAGTTGTGATTGTTTTCCATGTCATTACCTATGCGTTATTGAAATTTATCATTGAGATTGACATTAATTTTATTCATATCTATGCGATTCTATTTGTTATTGAAGTCGGTATTATGCTGAGTATCGGTGCGATTGTCCCAAGAAAAAGTAATGTTATTTATACAAAATCTAACGTCGTTAATTTAGTGCCGTGGAAATATGCTGTACCGGTTGCCATCACTTTAGCTTCGTTGATTGTTATGCTTTATATATTGTTTTCCCCCATCGGACTTTTAGACGGACTTAGTACAATGTTTTGGCCAAGTATTCTTTCAGTACTTATTATTAACATCATATTGTGTGTTTTCGTGCTAAACCGCTGGCATAGAAAGCATGGAAACAACCTGGATGTCGCCTAATACCAACTCATAAACGCATCATTATTGGTGAACTTTAAGACAAAAAAAGCAGATAAATAAACCAAAAAAAACGATAGAGTGATATAAAATCGCCTTGTTTTTCATTATAATAAAGATAAAACTAACAAATAAAAACCATTAATCATCTGTTTAATATGGGTTTTATTGAAATAGTATCTTATATAAGATATAAGTTGTTTTATCTATTTTATCTGTGTATTGTAATAATGTTCACAAATAAATTTTATACAATAGAAATAAATAAATAAAATAAAATAAAATATAATAAAATATAATAATCAGGGGAGAACACATGTCCATTCAAAGAATTAAAAGTAAATTGTCTTTGGCAATTTTATCCGCATTAACACTTTCAAGTTTTACAGCGCCTGTTTTTGCTGAAGAATCGAAAGATGATAAAGATTTAGAAAAAATCACCGTTACGGCTCAAAAGCGTACTGAACGCTTATCTGAAATACCTGTAGCTGTTTCTGTTATTAGTGGTGATCAAATTGATTCGGCCTTCTCTAGTAGTTTCGAAAGCCTTCAAAGCCTTTCTCCATCAGTAAGTTTCAAAAAGGGCACGACAAGTCGAAACTCTGCCGTTACTGTACGTGGTATAGGAACAATTTCATTCAGTGTTGCCGCTGAGCCAAGTGTATCAACGGTCGTTGATGGCGTGGTATTAGGCCGTTCAGGTCAAGCATTTACTGATTTATACGATTTAGAACGCATTGAAGTTCTACGAGGACCTCAAGGGACTTTATTTGGTAAGAATGCCTCTGCTGGTGTTGTCAATATCACGACTAAACGTCCTTCTGGCGATACTGAAGGTATGCTTGAAGCAACAATATTTCAAGGCAATGAATATCGTATAAAAGGTAAGATTCAAGGTCAAATCACTGATAAAGCTGCTGGTAGCTTTATCGCAACTAAATCAGGATATGACGGTAACTTGTTCAATGTTTACAATAACCAGCAAGTTAACGGTTATGACAAACAAGGGTTTAGAGCAATGTTAGATGTTGAAACATCTAGCGATTCAAAGATGTTGTTTATTTTTGA
>JBLIDR010000014.1:0-11252 GCA_047632655.1 Francisellaceae bacterium
CGAAGGACTTGGAAGAATATAAATCTAAAAGAGCCACAAGAGGCAAATTGCTGCCACGCGGATTCCAATCAGTGAATAAATTAGAAATCCTATAATATAAAGGCCCTATCAATATTCTCTCCCTCACCCAAAAAAGGCATACTCAAATCCAAAATTTATAAAAATGATTGATATACACATCATGAAGGATTATAGTCTGTGGTTATATTATGTAAATAAGGCTCATTTATGACAAAATTTATAAAAATCGGCGTTCCAGTTATTGTGGTTGTTCTTGGTGTTGGATATGGTATCGGATCATATTATGCAAATGATATCGCTAATAAAGAGGCAAGCAAAGTTACCACTAGGCTAAAAAACAAAACACCTGAAATTCAAAATATTACTTATGGTAGTGTGAACGCAGGATTTTTTAGCATATTTACGCATTCTGTCAAAATTAATGATGTTAAAATATCTTTAAAACAAATGCCAAACAATCCAATCGATATTAAAACGATTAGATTAGAAGATATTAATGTTGATTCAAATTCTATCCCTCAGAACTTTGAAGTTTCTTTTTCGGGTTTATCTGTCTCAAACGTAGATAAAATGGTTGACCAGTACTTCCTGTCAAATAATAATTTAACAACGAGTGCTTACACTCAACTGTCCAGTCATCAAATGTCTGTTCAAGAACAAAATAAAAAAATCATTAATCAGTATCTAAAAAGTATTGCTGATCAATATGCTCAAGCACAATTATCAGGAAATCTATCATACTATGGAGCTAAATCTCAGCTGTCTATTAATACTGATGTATTAGTTGAAGGAGAATCAATATATCAATTTGATAGTCTACTGAGTAATTATAAAATCAAAGAAGCTAGTCACGGATTTGCTAATGCTTTGACAAGTGCTAAAATTGAATCTTTAGATTATAAATTACACATTAATAAATATGGTAATAAAAAGATTTTGACTGACGCATTTCCTCAGTATAAGTCTGTGATTGATAAAGTTAATCCTAACTTTATGCTTGATATAAAATATGAAGCTAAGACAAATGATTTAAGCACTAAAATATCTCTAGTCAACGGCAAACACGTCAATATAAAATCAGATATTTTAATTCATGATGTAAAGTTAAATAAATACACCATTGCTGAATTACAAAGTAGTGGTATTAATCCAGCTTTTGATTCTGCCTATTTTGGTAAATTAAATAGTACGCTGAACCTCAGTGCAAAGATCACTAAAAAAGATATCGAAATGATGCCGCTTCAATATCAAAAAATGGTAAAAATGACTTTTGGTAACGAAAATTTAAAGTTATTTTTTAATACATCAAAAAAATTAGATTTTGATAAAAATGGTGTAGGAGAAGATAAAATAACCTTTGGAATCAAAGATATAGGGGATGTTGAAGCATACTCTGACTTTAATTACACATCTAAACTATATGTAAAACAGGTATTAAAAAATATTAACACCTCAATGAACTCTATATCTTCATCTGATAAGAATCAAAACACACAAATGAACTTAGCAAGCAAGTCTGATTTAGCGTTAACTAAAAATATTAGATTAGGAAAAACCGTAATAGAAATAAATAACCAAAGCTTAATTCAAGATTTAATAAAGCTATATGGTTCTGCATCAGGACAGCCACCTCATATTATTACTCAAGCTCTGCAAGGTCAGCTGCAAGCAATGAGTGGTGAAACAACTATAAAATTTCAGAAAGATTTATTCAACAGCTTAGCTGAATACTTAAATGATCCTAAAAAATATAGCTTAACTTTCATGCCAAAAGGTAACGTAACCTGGGCTGATGTCTTAAGCAATTTTAATCAAGAAACAAATACAACTGTACCAACTATACCAACAGTGTCAAATGCTGAAAATACAGCAAACACCACAAATGGCGCAAAACCACTTACTCAGCAGCCAGTTCAAACTCAAACACAGGATAATAGTGAAGAAATGCAACAAGCATTCGCAAATGCCTTAAAGTTATTTAATTATCAATTCAACGTTAACAATAAGATACTTAAATAAAAATTATCTCTTAATAAAATAATTTTAAACTTTCTCTATGCTTGGCCTTTTTATTATCCTTAAACCGTCATCTTAATTAAAATATATCACTCAATTAAATATTGCTTATATTCTATACCTAATTTACGCTAATCTTTTGCATAACAACATTTATTATGCTAAAACTACTAGTGAGAATTTTATATCAACTAAAAAAATTAAATCAGATAACTTATGCATACTAAAATAGACGACATTACTGTTCAGGATTCAATCTTAGATCCTAGAGGGGTTTATCTCACACTCATTCGTGACCTGGGTTGGATAAATAAAAGCGAGTCGACATCCTTATCAAACGGCTATGATAATAAATATAAAAATGATCAGATTTCTCTACTTAAAAACTACTCTAATGGCTGCGTATAATCTTCTGGTTTCTCTAAAGTAATACGTCCTAATAGCCCTTTTCTATAATCTTGCACCACGCGTTGTGAAGCTTTTGTAATTTCAAAATCAGACAGTTCAGCAACTTTTTTTAACCCTAATATTTTTATAAATATAGTGTTCACAACATGACTATTAATTTCTGCTACCCCGTACCTGTTTTTTAATGCTTTAGGATAGTGCTCAGATAAATATTGTAAAATAAAAGCAGCAACGTCATGATATTTGAAAGCTGTATCTTTGATACAACTTATCGCAGATAATTTCATACCAGTTTCTTCATCTTGAGTATTTTTCAACATAATTCCAGGAGAATCATAGACAATAAAACTCTTATCAATTTTAATGGTTTGAATATTTTTGGTTACCGCTGGTGTATCTCCAGTTTTAGTTATTTTTTTCTCAACTAATTTATTAATAAAAGTTGATTTCCCGACATTAGGAATACCAATAATGACTGCTCTTATTGGTTTTAAGATTGTCCCGCGATGTGGCAGTTGATTTAGTGCGAGTTTTCTAATTTTATTTTGTAATCCTTTTTCAGAAAGCGTGTTGATACAAATACTAGATGGAAAATACTTTAACCAGATATTAGTTTTATTAACATCAGCTAAATCTTTTTTGGTTAGTATTTTAATAATAGGTTTATGGGTAAAAATGGAAGATAAGTTTATATTTGAAGAAGAAAAAGGTGCTCTAGCATCAACGATCTCAAAAACAATATCTGTTTTTTGTGAGAGTTCAATTAAAGCTTTGGTCGCTTTATGCATATGACCAGGAAACCAGTTTATCTTCATTGGGACGGCAACTAATAAATTTAATTAATGGATTATAACTGATTCAACTAAAAATACCGAATTTTTTATTTTTTGCTGACAAGATGCTTGTCAATTAATTAATATTTTATATACAATTAACTCACAAATGCATGAATCCTGAGAATAAAAATGGCATATACCAAAACTATCATGGAAAAAGAAGCACTAAGTGTCCCTGAAAAAATTGAAAAACAACTGAAAGAAAATAAAAAATTATGGACCGACATTTGCCTTTCCCTTAAGAAACGTGATTTAAAATATGCAGTTACAATTGCTAGAGGCAGTTCGGATCATGCGGCTACATTTGCTAAATATTTATTTGAAGTTGAAATGGATTTAGTTACTTCTTCAGCAGCACCTTCAGTCTATACAATTTATAATCGAAAATTCACTCATAATGGTGGACTGATTATGGGATTATCTCAATCTGGAAAAAGTCCTGATTTATTTGAAACCATTGCGAAAGCAACGAAAGCTGGTGCACCAACAATTTCACTCGTTAATCAAGTTAATTCACCACTAGCTGATGCCTCAGAGTTTGTTGTACCATTACATGCTGATACTGAAGTTGCGGTAGCGGCTACTAAAAGCTATATTGCAACACTTGTCGCTCTGATTCAATTTTCAGCTATATATACAAATAATACTGAGCTATTAAACGCTTTAGAACAATTACCGGAATCTCTTGCATCTTGTGGCGAAACGAATTGGGATAGTGTGATTAACAGCCTGGAAAAATCACAAAATGCTTATATTATTGGACGAGGATTCAGCTTTCCAATTGCTCAAGAGGCAGCCTTAAAGCTAAAAGAAACATCTTCCTTACATGCAGAGGCTTTTAGTAGTGCTGAAGTCTTACATGGGCCTTTTGCCCTTGTTAAAAAACAGTTTCCTGCTATTATTTTTGGACAGAACGATGAAGCATTACCTGGTGTCATTGAACTCACTAAACGTATGACAGAGATGGGAGCAAGGACATTTTTATGTCTACCTGATAACGGAAGTAAGCATAGTCAGAATATTGTTTGTAGTAGTAGATTACCTATGCCAAAATCATTACATCCAAGATTAGATCCATTAATGTCAATACAGGCTTTTTATATTATGGCTGCTCGTTTAGCGATTAAACGTGGCCTAAATCCAGATGCGCCAGATAACCTGAAAAAAGTGACTGAAACGAGATAGAAGTGGATAATTATATTTTAACTGGTGCTAAAATCTGTTTGACTGATAAAATTCTTGAAAACCATGCAATAGTCGTTAAATCAGGAAAAATTGAAAACATAATATCTTGTGATAAAATATTTCCGAATGATATGGAAACTGTAAATTTGGATAGTAATGATACTGTTGTCCCAGGTTTTATTGATACACACATTCATGGTACAAGTGGATCTGATGTCATGGATGCATCATTTGATGCTTTAGAGACAATTGCAACAACAGTTGCTACCCAAGGGGTAACAAGTTTTCTAGCAACAACCATGACTGCCAGTGATCAAGCTACAACTAAAGCGCTGTCAAATATTAAAAATTATAATCCTAAAAAAAAGAATCAAGCAAAAATATGCGGTGTGCATCTAGAAGGACCATTTTTATCTACTGAAAAAATTGGAGCACAAAATGGTAAATTTTTATCTAATCCAAATTTAGATTTATTTAAAAAATGGTGTACTGATTCAGGACATAAAATAAAAAAAGTAACGTTAGCCCCTGAGTTACAACATGCTGATTCACTTATTACTTATATGGATCAAAATAATATATCACCATCCATTGGACATACAAACTGTAGTGCTAAACAAGCAACGGATGCCATTAAACTCGGGGCAAATTGTGCAACACATTTATTCAATGCAATGAGTGGTGTGAGTCACCGTAAGCCAGGAGCTGCAACAGCAATTTTATTATCAAAGAATGTCTATACTGAACTCATTGTTGATGGCATACATCTCTCTCCTGAAATTACAAACTTGGTTTATAACATAAAAGGTTCATCCAAAATTATTTTAATTACGGATGCGATGATGGCCCAAAATTATGGGGATGGTGTGTTTTCTCTTGGTGGTCAGGAAGTAACCGTGAAAGGAAATGAAGCACGTTTATCCAATGGTGCTTTAGCCGGCAGTGTCTTAACGATGAATAAAGCATTGATTAATATGATCAGCCAAACCAACTGTTCATTTGTTGATGCGATTAGGATGGCATCAACAACACCAGCTTTTAGCCTGGGTTTGGGGAATAAAATAGGCTCAATTAAAATAGGGAAAATTGCTGATCTAGTTGTTTTAGATAAAAACTTAGCAGTAAAGCATACTTTTGTTTCAAGCTAGTAATATTTTGAATTATTGTTACCTTGATATTTAAGTATTTTTGATAAATAATGATATAAAATTTTTATACTAATCTCGTCCATAATTAAACTAGGAATAGAATATGTCTAATGAAGTTATTTACAATAAATGGTTGCTATATATAGCGATATTTTTTGCTGCAATTGGTGGTATGCTTTATGGCTATGACATTGGAATTATTAATGGGGCGCTTCTTCCGATTCAGAAAGAGTTCAATTTATCATATACCCAGCTATCATTTTTAGCTGGATCTGTACTGTATGGTGGTGCATTTGCTACTTTATTCTCCGGCTACTTAGCGGATATATTTGGCCGTAAAAAAATGATTATTACTTCAGCAATCATTTTTATTATTAGTATATTTATCATTTATATGGCTACAGGATATACCTCCTTATTTATTGGCCGTTTGGTACAAGGTATATCTGTAGGAATTATAACTATTGTTATTCCTTTGTACATCACCGAAACTGTTCCCAGTCACATACGTGGAAGGGCAACCGTATCATTTCAATTAATGCTAACTTTTGGCATCGTATTTGCTAATGCAGCGAGTATTTTCTTTATTGATACAGGTTCTGCTGCAAATTGGCGCGGTATGTTTTTAACTGCCTTAATTCCAGGTCTTGTTATGCTAGTTGGTAGCTTTTTACTAGTACGTTCACCAAGATGGTTATCCATGAAAGGTGACCTTAAAAGCTCCCTAAATATTTTACTCAAAACACGCGAAAAATCTCAAGCTCATAAAGAATTTCAAAGTATTAGTGAGTCAGTAAAACATCACGCAACATCAGAATCATTTTATAAGTTGTTTTTAAAGAAACAATATTTAAAACCTATTTTGATTGTATTTGGCATAGCCATTCTAGGCCAACTCACTGGCATAAATTCTTTTTTACAAATGTCATCTATATTTTTAACTCAAGCTGGATTGCATTCTGCTATGGGAGCAATGATAGGAACCACTGTTGCAACTGGCCTGAATTTTGGTATAACCATTATTTCGATTATTATTGCAGATAAAATTGAGCGTAAACACATTGTATCAATCGGCACCCTAGGCGTTGTCATTGCATTGCTTTTTTGCGCAGTGGTATCATTTTCTCTTCCAGAGTCACCCTTAAAAGGATATTTATTATTAACTGGAATTTTATTATTTATTATATTTTATGCCATTGGACCAGGTGCTTTTATCTGGGTTATCTTATCTGAATTATTACCTAATTTAGTCCGTAGTAAAGCCATGGCTATGGCGTTATTTTTCAATAGCTTAGCTTCTGCTATTCTTGCGTCAGCATTTTTACCAATGTCAAATATCATTGGTTTTAGTGGCATGTTTTTATTTTGTGCTTTTACTACCACCATTTATTTCTTAATAGCCGTTTTTCTAATTCCAAAAACAACTGGGAAATCATTAGAAGAAATTGAAGCAAGCTTTGAATAATATATAAACTGATAAATGATTAAAAAGATGAAAATACTAGCAATAGACACCTCTACTGAAGCTTGTTGTGTGATGGCCATTAATGGACATAATATAAGCACACTAATTGAAAAACAGCCTAGAAAACATAATGAAGTTATTTTAGACCTTATTACAAATGTATTAGACAATGTTAACATGCATAAATCTGAAATAGAATTTTTTGCCATTGGTATTGGCCCAGGAAGTTTTGTAGGAATACGCATGGGAGTTGCTCTTATAAAAGCATTGTCTATTGTTTTAGAAAAACCAATCATTACATTTTCCAGCATGATGGCACTCGCAGCAAGTGCCAATAAAATAACTGGTCATAAAAATATTCAACCAATATTAAACGCACGGATGGGTGATTTATATACCGCTGCATATAGCTTTGACCAAACAAATTGTTTAACCACACAAAAAGATATAGTCATTAAAATTGTTGGTATAACTATCCAGCCAAATCACTTATTAGTCGGTGAAGGGATAAGTTTAATTCAACACTCATCAGAAGTATTTCCAGATACCTGCTATATTAACCTTGAAGATATGTCTGGTTTCATACTACAAAAGGCACTTAATGAAAATACAGTTAATGCCTTAAATTTAGAACCTATTTATCTTCGTGGTGATAATCTTTGGAAAAAAATAGCTGATAAATAAAAGCTGTAGAGGTAAGTATATGTATACGAATTTTTTTATTGGTGAACTCCTAGGTTCACTGTTTATGATTTTATTTGGTGGTGGCGTTGTTGCAGCCGTCCTCTTAAAAAACTCTAAAGGAGAGCATGGTGGATGGATATCTATTACTGCTGGTTGGGGTTTTGCAGTAATGATCGGTATTTATGTTGCTCAAGCGTGTGGTTCACCTCAGGCTGATTTAAACCCAATCGTTACCATTGCTAAATATTATGTTGGTATATATAACTCATTTCCTCATATTATATTAATTATTATAGCGGAATTAATTGGCTGCTTTTTAGGGGCTATATTTGTTTGGTTAGCTTACTTACCACATTGGAAGCCAACAACTAGCCCACGCCTCAAGTTAGTTATTTTCTCTACCTCACCTGAAATAAAAAACATTCCTGGAAATTTCATATGCGAGGTGATCGCTTCAATGGCGTTAATTATTATTGTAGGCGTATTAATTAAATATGATAAATATCAACACTTTGCTGATGGGGAGCTACCTTATATTTTTGGCTTGGTTGTTTGGGCTATTGGTCTATCCCTTGGCGGACCAACAGGTTATGCCATCAATCCAGCTAGAGATTTAGGTCCAAGAATCGCACATTTTATCTTACCTATTGCCGGTAAAGGATCATCAGAATGGCATTATGCTTGGGTACCAATTGTCGCACCAATTGTAGGATGTATCTTAGGCGTATTCGTAATTAAATTGTTTATTTTGGCTTAAATATTATTTGATAACTTAGCATATTTTTCATTCTTATAAAACAAAAGGTTTTTAATATTTAAATAAGTGCGTAAAATATGCGAAAACGATCAACACATTACATATTATGAAAAAAGCCGTTGCATTAATTTCTGGAGGACTTGATTCTCTATTAGCTGCAAAAGTTATCCAAGATCAAGGTATTCATGTAGAGGGTATAAATTTTTTTACTGGATTCTGTGTAGAGGGACATACTCACGCTATTCGCAAAAAAGCAGGGCAGAAACCAAAACGAAACAATGCATTGTGGGTTGCTGATCAATTAAATATGAAACTTCATATAATCGATGTTATTGAAGAGTATAAAGATGTTGTGCTAAACCCAAAATATGGTTATGGCGCAAACATGAACCCATGTCTTGACTGCAAAGTATTTATGGTTAAACGCGCTAAAGATTGGGCGGAAGAAAATGGCTTCGATTTTATTATCACTGGTGAAGTCATTGGTCAACGCCCGATGTCACAACGTAAAAATACAATGCCGTTAATTCAAAAAAGATCTGGTGCTAACGATAAGTTACTCAGACCATTATGCGCTAAAAATTTGCCAGAAACTCTTCCTGAAAGAGAGGGATGGGTAAACAGAGAAGACCTCTTTGATTTCTCTGGCCGTAACCGTAAACCCCAAATGGCTTTGGCAGATAAATATGGTTTTGAAGATTATGCGACACCGGCTGGGGGATGTTGTTTTTTAACCGACAAACAATATTCAGATAAATTAGTTGATTTATGGCAATCAAGAAATACTCGAGAATATGATTTTGATGACATTATGTTGTTAAAACTAGGCCGACATATTAGACCCGTGCCAGAATATAAGTTAATTATTGGACGCGAAGAAGGTGAAAATAATTTCATGTCTGGCTATAAAAGCCAATTTGTAACGATTAAACCAATCTCTTGTGGTGGACCATTAACATTAGTGGATGGAACCTTTTCCGAAAATGATCATGAGATGGCAGCTAAGATTGTGGCCCGTTACTCGCAAGGTAGAAGTGAAAATTCTGTTACCTTAAATATAACTCAGACTAATGGCGTTGCTAAAGAAATTATAGTAAAGCCTTTATTAGCTGAAGAAATTCAAAAAGAATGGTACGTATAAAATGCAAAAATTAAATGCAAGTAGATTACTCTGCCCTATGCCGGTGATCAAAACTCAAAACATGATTAAAACAATGTCACAAGGTGAAATGCTTGAAGTGATCTGCACAGATCACGGAACTTTACAAGATATTCCAGCTTGGTGTCGAATTAACGGACATATAATTAATAAAATTACTGAAGAGGAATTAAGCGTAACCTTTTATATAATTGTAGGTACAAAGGATTAACTTAACGGGAACATTTATGGATAATAAATTATTAGAAATATTAGTCTGCCCAGCCTGTGGCAATAAATTAAACTTAAATAAAAAAGAATTAATGTGTACCGCTTGTAAATTAGCTTATCCCATAGAAGATAATATTCCGATTATGTTGATTGAACAGGCTAGAGAAATGTCTAGTGATGAGGTGAGCAAATATGAGTAAAAAAAGAGTCATCATTCCAGCTAGAATGCATTCAGCACGTTTACCTGGAAAAATATTACTTAATATTGCCGGAAAACCAATGATTCAATGGGTTCATGAAAAAGCGATCAGGTGCAATCTAGATTCAGTTTTAATCGCGACGGATGATAAAAAAATATATGACGTAGCTACCAAATTTGGTGCAGAGGTTATTTTAACGTCAAAAGACCATACCTCAGGCACTGATAGATTAGCTGAAGCTGTAAAAAAAATGGATTATGCAGATGATGATCTAATCGTTAATATTCAAGGTGACGAGCCGATTATACCAGAAAAAGTGGTGTTTCAAGTTTTAGATAATCTTGAAAAATATCCTCAAGCTTCAGTTTCAACTCTTTGCGAAGCCATACACACTTTACCTGAAGTATTAGATCCAAACTCTGTAAAAGTCGTTTTTGATAAAAATGGGTTGGCTTTATATTTTTCACGCGCCCCTATTCCTTGGGATAGAGATAATTTCCCTAGTGTTTTATCCAAGCAAATCCAATGTTTTCGTCATATTGGTATGTATGCCTACAGAGCAAAATTTTTAAAGCATTACGCTAATATTACCCCAAGTAAAATTGAAGAATGGGAAAGGTTAGAACAACTACGTATTTTATGGCATGGGGAAAAAATACACGTTGATATCGCTGCTGAAAAAACACTTCCTGGTGTCGATACTGAAGAAGATCTTAAACGCGTTAGAGATTATATATCCAAACAAAAATAATATTTACTTTTGGGGAAAGTAACAGCCCAATCATGAGCTGTGTTATTAAAGAAATTTGAAATAATTTATCGTTAATTCAAATTTCCTAGCTCATCCTTGAGCTGTGCTCCTCGTTCTTCTCCAAACAGTTTTACATCCTTGTAAAATAAGCTTCCTAGCTATGCTGGTAATGCGAGGTAACAAAAGCATTATAACAAAGATAAGATTATGCAATATGAGAAATATGCTCATTGTTATGTAGGATATCACCCATGTTAGTCTTTTTTGTTTACTTAAAGAACAAAAAATACTAATAAGCTGCTGATTACTTTTATTATTTATATTTTATATCCCTCAATTAATAAATAAGTGTCATCCTTAAGGAAACAAGTTTGCGTAATCATTAATGCTTTATTTAATTTAATATATTTAA
>JBLIDR010000015.1:0-11209 GCA_047632655.1 Francisellaceae bacterium
CAAGGTTGGTTCTGCCATATTGCTTCTGATAGGTTCAGTATCAACGCTTTTTGGGGCTATGATATTAGGGAGTAATATTTATCTAATGCTATTTTCTATGTGCGTAGCAACAGTAGGCGTCGGTTTTATTCGAGCCACCGCAAGTTCTGGAGCAATTGCTTTGGCGCCTAAGGGAATTACTGGCTCATCATCATCTTTATATAACTTCACATCTTCTCTTGGAGGCACCATTTCAACTGGTATCACCGCATATATGACGGTTAACATATTCAACTATGGTATTTTGGCTTCAATATTAAGCATTATCGCTTGTTTCTTTGCCTATAGAGCCATAAAGAAGTAGCCTTATTTTAATAAATTAAAACATACCCAAATGAGTTATCTTATGGTAAATAAAAATTAACAATTTATCAGCGTAAACTTTTTCAAACATATCACCTATATACATCTACAACTCTGGTTTTAGAAAAAAATGTTTTTATATGGGTTGCTTATAGATGACTAACCTGTATGTGATACAATTATGCTCTTGTAATATTATGGATAATTTAACCTTGTATTTAACTTGGTTTATAAAAAGGAAACTCCTTATATGCTTACTTTATTTGGTAACTCAGCACTTTCTGAATTTGATCATACAAGACTCTTGGCGTTATTAACCTCCAAGCTTAGTGGCATCAATTCAATTTCAGCTGAATATATACATTTTCTTCAAACCAAAGCAGAATTAACTTCTGATCATTTGTCGAAAGCAACTGAGCTTTTACATTATGGTGCTCAAGGCCAATTGGCTGATAAAAATGGACAAGTTATTGTTGTAATGCCACGAGTTGGTACGATCTCCCCTTGGTCATCTAAAGCAACTGACATCATGCAGAACTGCGCCCTAGATGAGATTGAGCGTGTTGAAAGAGGAATAGTTTATTATATTGATGGAAATGATGTTGATATAGACATGGTTGCGCATTATTTGCATGACTGTATGACTGAGAGTTATTTTTTATCACTTGATGAGGTTACAGATTTAGATTTGCATCACGAGAAAAAAGAATTATACATTGTACCAATGCTAGAAGAGGGTGTTTTAGCTTTAAACAAAATCAACAGTGATCTTGGTTTAGCTCTATCTGAAGATGAAGTTGAATATTTATTTAACGCATTTAATGAGCTTAAGCGAAACCCAACTGACGTTGAACTTATGATGTTTGCTCAAGCAAACTCTGAACATTGTCGTCATAAAATTTTCAGGGCTGACTGGATTATTGATGATGAGCAAAAATCAATAGGTTTGTTTGACATGATCAAAAATACCTATGAACATCACAAAGAAGGTACATTATCTGCTTATCATGATAACTCAGCTGTTTTACAAGGATTTACTTCTGAAAGATTTATTCGTAATCATTTGGATTCAAGTTATTCTTTTTCCAATGAACCCATCAACATGCAAATTAAAGTTGAAACTCATAATCATCCAACAGCCATTTCTCCTTTTCCTGGTGCGGCAACCGGATCTGGTGGTGAAATCAGGGATGAAGCGGCTACAGGTATAGGCTCAAAAACAAAAGCAGGCTTAACTGGTTTTGCAGTATCAAATTTAAATATTCCAGGTTTTGCTCAACCTTGGGAAGTTTCGTATGGTAAGCCAGAGAGAATATCTTCTGCTTTAGATATTATGTTAGAAGCTCCTCTTGGAGGAGCAGCCTTTAATAATGAATTCGGTCGACCTAATTTGTGTGGTTACTTTAGAACCTTTGAGCAATCTGTAGAAGGAACGGTGCGTGGATACCATAAACCCATCATGTTGGCTGGTGGTTATGGTAACATTCGACAAAATCATGTGATTAAACATAAAATTCCAGCAGGGTCTAAACTGATCGTGATTGGCGGCCCTAGCATGCTAATAGGACTTGGCGGTGGCGCAGCATCATCTGTGAGCTCCGGTCAATCAGCTGAATCTTTGGATTTTGCATCTGTACAGCGTGGAAATCCTGAAATGCAAAGGCGGGCTCAAGAAGTAATTGATGCCTGTTGGTATTTAGGTGATAAAAATCCAATAATTAGTATTCATGATGTGGGGGCAGGGGGCTTATCCAATGCATTGCCTGAACTGGTTGCAGATTGTGATCGAGGAGCAATATTTAACCTTCAGGCAATTCAAGTAGCAGATCCCACTCTATCTCCTCTTGAAGTTTGGTGTAATGAATCTCAAGAACGCTATGTATTAGCCTTGGATGAAAAAGATTTGATTTTATTTGATCAAATATGTAAGCGTGAACGTTGCCCATATGCTGTTGTGGGAGAAGCTACTGAAGCACAAACTTTAATTTTAAAAGATGCTAACAGTAAACGTAATCCGATAAATATGCCTTTATCTGTTCTTTTAGGTAAGCCACCTAAAATGACAAAAGATGTTAAATCTACAGACAATGTTCAGACTAATTGGGATTATTCTGGAATCAGCATAAATGATATGGTTAAGCGTGTTTTAAGTTTTCCGGCTGTAGCAAGTAAATCATTTTTAATCACAATTGGTGACAGAAGTGTTGGTGGGTTGACTGCTAGAGACCAAATGGTTGGTCCATGGCAGACGCCAGTAGCAGATGTTGCTGTGACAAATAGTGGCTTCAAGGGATACACTGGTGAAGCCATGGCTATTGGTGAAAGACCGGTTCTAGCAATGATGAATCCAGCAGCTGCAGCACGAATTACGGTTGGTGAAGCCATTACTAATATTTCTGCAGCATATATAGAGCACTTGTCTGACGTTAAGCTATCTGCTAACTGGATGGCGGCTTGTGGCTATTCTGGTGAAGATGCTAAATTATACGAAATGGTGCATACATTAGGTATGGCGTTTTGCACTGAATTAGACTTAACGATTCCTGTCGGTAAAGACTCTCTGTCCATGAAAACTAAGTGGACAGACCAAAATGAAGAAAAATCGGTTATTTCCCCAGTTTCTTTAAATGTTACTGCTTTTGCGCCAGTCGCTGATGTGCGGAAAACATTAACACCAAAATTAGAGTTAGATGTTGAGGCTACAGATTTAATTTTAATAGATTTAGGTCATGGGAAAAATCGTTTGGGCGGTTCCGTAGCCGCTCAAGTGTATTCTGAGCTTGGCGGTGAAACACCTGATGTTGATGCAGGAGATTTAAAAAACTTTTTTGCTATGATTCATTTCATGAATGAAAAAGGCAAGATTTTAGCATATCACGACAGGTCTGATGGTGGTCTATTTACAACCTTAGCAGAGATAATGTTTGCCTCGCATTGTGGACTTAAAATTAATTTGGGTGCATTTGATGATATGATGGCTGTTTTATTTAATGAGGAGCTTGGTGCAGTCATCCAGATTAAGCATAGTGAGTTAGATGCTGTTATGTCGGTGTTTGCTACTTATAATTTAGATGCTTATCATATTGGAGAGCCATCATCTGTAGAGACATTAACCATTACGCATGATATGAATATAGTTTTTATGGCCCCTAGAAATGAGTTACAAAAAACTTGGGCCGAAACATCATTTAAAATTCAAAAAATACGCGATCATGCGGAATGTGCTCAGCAAGAGTATGAGCAAATTTCAAATGATGAAGATCATGGCTTGTTTTCAACAGTTAGCTTTGATCTGGCTAAAAATATTATTACGCCTTATATTAATCAAAACATAAAACCAAAAATTGCTATTGTTAGAGAGCAAGGTGTTAATGGTCAATTAGAAATGGCGGCCGCTTTTCATTTAAGTGAATTTGAACCAATTGATGTCCACATGAGCGATATCTTAAGCGGTAAGGTTGATCTGAAAGATTTTAAAGGATTAGCTACATGCGGTGGTTTTTCATATGGGGATGTCCTTGGTGCTGGCGGTGGTTGGGCTAAATCAATTTTGTATAATGCTAAGTTATATGACCAATACGCTGCATTTTTTGATCGTGGAGATACCTTTTCATTTGGGGTCTGTAATGGATGTCAAATGCTCTCTCAATTAAGAGAAATAATTCCTGGTTCTGATCATTGGCCTACCTTTGTTAGGAATAAATCAGAACAGTTCGAAGCTCGTTTCTCTATGGCAGAGGTTCTGGATTCACCTTCAATTATGATGCAAGGAATGGCGGGAACTCAGGTTCCTATTGTGGTTTCTCATGCTGAAGGGCAAACAAAGTTTATAAACGCTTCTGATCAAGTTTCTTTGGCACAAGCAAATAAATATGCTTTACGGTACATTAATAATACAGCTGAAACAGCAATACAATATCCGTCAAATCCAAATGGTTCGCCTGATGGGTTAGCTGGATTCACCTCTACAGATGGAAGAGTAACGATCATGATGCCTCATCCTGAGCGTGTATTCAGAGTAATACAAATGTCATGGTATCCGAAAGCTTGGAAACAATATGAGTTTTCACCTTGGAAGCGCTTGTTTGATAATGCGCGTTGCTGGGTCGATTAAAAAATATAATTAAATTTTTAATATATAAGGTTAACTATGAAACAACTTAAAGATAAAAATTTTAATCCATTTTATTGGCTTACAATATTCATAATAGTTGTAAAATCAGATATTTCCAAAAAATTTAGATATTTTCATAATCTTGGTTATTTAATTTTCTTTTTAATAATATACGCCTTAATTATTTCTTTGGTTGAATCAAGATATCATGCTATTGGTCAAAGCACGGATATTAGTTCTTTACTTGTTGTTTTTAATTTTATTATTGGCTTATTGCTGGTTTTTAGATTGAATACAGCTTATGCGCGGTGGTGGGATGGTCGAGGGCAATGGGGTTTTTTGGTTAACAATTGTAGAAATTTAGCAATTAAGTTTGATAACTATGTTGGCTTGAATAAGGATCCTTTGTTTAGGGATTGTTTGTCACAATTCCCTGCCTTGCTAAAGTTTCACTTACGCAAAGAATGGGACAGTTCACGTAAACTTGTTTCTGATCTGGGCTTAACTTATGTTGATGATCACCACTTACCAAATCTAGTGATTCACAGAATGTCAAAAATTCTAAATCACTATCGTAAAAATGGTACAATAACATTTGAACAGTATTTAGCAGCAGAAGAAAATTTATCAGCTATGACTGATATTTTAGGTGCTTGTGAAAAAATTAGAAATACACCTGTTCCAGCAGGCTATGCCTTTTTTATTAAGTTAGCGTTATTTGTATATATGCTTTTATTCCCACTTGACTGGGTAGATAGTTTTAGTTTTTGGATTATGCCAATTGTGATCATAATAATTTATACAATGCTTGGAATAGAAATTTTAGCTGAAGAGATGGAAGAGCCATTTGGTTATGATTCTAATGATTTAAAGCTTGATAGTCTTTCTGCAACGATACGAGATAATGTTTTATCCATATCTAAGTTATCTGAAGAATCAATTTATACGCCTAAATAAATAAAACAGATAATTTTATAGGCACAAACTTTTAATAATTTTTTTCAATTTTGGCACAAACCCAATTAAGTCACTACTATTTATATACTCATTTGGTTTATGGGCTTGATTAATGCTTCCTGGTCCAAAAATAATTGGCTTCATCCCCATTAATTGTAAATGAGCACCATCTGTTGCATATGCTACAGCGCCTGGGTGATTTGAATTAGCATGTATACATATATCCTTTTCTAAAGTCGTATTTTTACCTGTAGTCATAGTTGGGACCTTGGCAATTACTTCTGTTGAAATATCACTCTGTACATCAGTATTAATAATACGATTAATAATTTCATCAAGTAATTGATCAACATCAATTCCAGATATTGGACGAATTGAAACCTTAATTACACAACTCTCAGGAATAATATTATAAGCAGCTCCTCCTTGAATTGAGGCAACATTAACTGTGGTAAAAGCATCTTTATGGTCTTCTGCTAAAAGCGTGTCAATTTTTATTTTTTGTTCTTCAGCAAATTCATCTATAATTTTAATTATTTTTGCTGCATCAATGATTGTATTGATCCCCCAACTAGGTTGGCTTGAATGTGCAGCTTTTCCTTTTAAGATAATATCTAATGCAATAATACCATTATGTTTACAAATCATATGTAAATTTGTTGGTTCACCAATTAGGCATTTTGTGGGTAATGGCCTTTGAAGTAGTTCAATATTTTTAGATAGCAATTTACTACCCAAACAACCAATCTCTTCGTCATACGTCCAAATAAGAATTAATTCTTTTTTATAATCAGATTCTTTAAATGCTTGTAGTACCAACATTGTTGCGGCAATAAAACCTTTCATATCAACAGAACCGCGACCAAAAAACTTTCCATTTTTTTCTACTAGCTTGAATGGATCTGATTCCCAATTCTGACCTTCGGTTGGCACCACATCCATATGACCTGATAGCACTAAACCTTTTGTGCCTTGTGGTCCAATACTACAAATAACGTTAGATTGTTTAGCTTGATCTGAAGATTTAAAATGCTCTACTCTGAAGCCCAAACTTTCAAAAAAATGAGCTAGATAGGCTGCAATTTCGGTTGTTGGTGTGTTTGAAATAGTTGGGAATGCAACGAGCTTGGATAAATAATTAAAAATTAATTGATTGGTTTGCATATTCTTAGTCCTCTATGAATCAATGTGAAAAAATAAAATCTGATAGCGCATATTTTTGCACATTGTTGTATCATATGTCATCCATATATTTTAATACTTGAGAAAAATAAATATGCCAAATAAACAATTCTTTGCGACTGTAGCAAAAGGCTTGGAAGAATTACTAGTCACTGAACTTACTGATATTGGTGCACATGAAGTTAAGCAAACGCGTGCAGGGGTGTACTTTTCAGGAGGAATTGAAATTGCCTACCGTGCCTGCCTTTGGTCACGCTTAGCTAATCATATCTTGTTGCCAATTGTCTCATTTGAAGCTAAAAATCAAGAAGAGCTCTATCAAGAGATTAAACAAGTTGAATGGCTTAAAATAATGCGTTCTAATTCTACTTTCAAAATAGATGTTAATGGTATGCATGAAACAATTAACAATACTCAATTTATTGCTCAGAAAGCTAAAGATGCTATTGTCGATCAAATACGTGATTTAACAAACGAACGGCCTGATATTCAAAAAAATAAACCAGATTTAGTTTTAAATATTTATGTTAACCGCAATAATTTCTCGGTTAGTTTAAGCCTTTCTGGCGAAAGTTTACATAAGAGAGGTTACCGCTTGGAAGGTGGATCGGCCCCAATTAGAGAAACATTGGCTGCTGGTGTTTTAATGCGTTCCGGCTGGCTTGAACAGATGAAAACAGAAGCTCCTTGTTTAATTGATCCGATGTGTGGTTCAGGTACCCTTTTAGTTGAAGCGGCTTTCATGGCTTATAATATCGCTCCTGGTCTTGAGCGTAGTTATTATGGTTTTTATGGCTGGTTGGAATATAACGAGTCATTATGGAATGAAATAGAAGATGAAGCTGAGCAGATAAAGCGAAATAACTTACAAAATAAACATATTCAGATTCTTGGATCTGATATATCATCGTACATGGTTCAAATTGCTGAAGATAATATTAAACGCGCCGGATTAAGCAATAAAATACATGTTGAACAAAATGATGCAACTAATATTTCCACTACAGGCTTTGATAATAGTTTGAATATTAAAACCGGAATTGTAGTCTTTAATCCGCCATATGGTGAGCGCCTTAATAGTGGTGAGGAAGATGAGTTAAAAGATACATTTAAACAGGTAGGGTCTGTTTTAAAAGAAAACTTTAATGGTTGGGACTTAGCCGTAATAACGTCTGCTCCGGAACTGATGAAATCAATTGGAATCCGTAGTTACAAACGCTATAAAATGTTTAATGGCGCATTACCCGCTGATTTATTGAAATTTCAAATCCAAGATGAATTTTTTATGCTCTATGAAACTCCTCAGCAAAAAATTGCTCGTCAAGGACGGAAATTATCTGAGAACCCTAGTGAACATAGCCTCATGTTTGAAAATAGATTAAAGAAAAAATTAAAGCATATTAGTCGTTGGGCAAGGCGTGAAGAGATTAGCTGTTATCGTATCTATGATGCTGATCTTCCTGATTTTTCTATGGCTATTGATTTATATGAAGGTCATATTCATATTCAAGAGTATCAAGCCGGTAAGGATATTGATCCTAAAAAAGCAGAGTTAAGAGTTCTTGAGGCGTTCTATGGTGTTCATAAAGTTATGGGTATTCCTCTTGATAATATTCACATTAAAGTTAGGAAAAAACAAAAAGGTGAGCAGCAATACACAAAATTAGCTGATAATATGCAATATATTACCGTAAAAGAAGGTCAAGCAAAGTTTTATGTCAACTTTGAAGATTACCTTGATACTGGATTGTTTTTAGACCACCGCTTAATGCGTGAAAAAGTAGCAAAAGATTCTTGTGGCAAAACATTGCTTAATTTATTTGCCTATACTTGTGCTGCAAGTGTGCAAGCAGCTTTACATGAAGCTAAGTCAGTTACTAGCGTTGATATGTCAAATACTTATTTGGAGTGGGGCGAACGTAACTTCGAACTGAACAAATTAAGCACCAAAAAGAATGAGTTTATTCAGGCAGATTGCTTCAAATGGCTGGAATCAAATCGTGAATTTTTTGATGTTATTTTTCTTGACCCACCAACATTTTCAAATTCAAAACGTATGGATGACACTTTGGATGTTCAACGTGATCATGTTGATTTGATTAAATTAACCATGAGATCACTAAAGCATGGAGGAAAATTATTTTTCTCAAATAACTACCGACGTTTTAAATTTGATAGTGAAGCATTATCAAAATTTAAGTGTGAGGATATAAGCCATCAATGTTTACCTGAAGATTTTAAGCGTAGGCCTAATATTCACCAGTGTTGGCTTATAGAGTTTTCTTGATTATTAAGAAATGAAATAGGATTAGTATTTTATTATTGATTTTAACTTTATTTGAATACAAATAATTTCACACCAAAATTGTGTTAATATAGATCAAATCATAATTTTGAATATCTCTTATGAGTGGAAAAATTAATACAAAAAATACGGGAATATACTTATCTGTTGAGCCGGTTATTATTAATGTTATTGGAATTAATATTGCTCTTCAGTCAATAGCTGATATGCAACCTAATGTAACATTTGAGAATGATCAAGTTGATACGTACTCAACAATTCACCCAGTGACAATTTCAATTCCAGGGAATCCTGGCGTAATAACTGGGACATCTTTTATGCTAGCGAAGCCTGTATCTGGTGCAAGCGACATATTTAGTATTAACAACTCAGGGGTTTGTGATAGCGGCACTCTGAAATTTCAGAATTTAGGCAATTGCCCAATTTCTCCTATGATTTCTTCAAGTAGTCACAAGGCTAACTTTTTTATTTCGCAATAGGTTTTTAGAATTAGCAGGTTCAAATAAAATGACTGACAATAATAATATAAATAAACCACCTATAGAAAAGGTAGCAAAGAAAGTAGCTATAGAAAAGGCAGCAAAGAAAGCAGCTATAGAAGAGGCAGCAAAGAAAGTAGCTGTAGAAAAGGCAGCAAAGAAAGTAGCTATAGAAGAGGCAGCAAAGAAAGTAGCTATAGAAGAGGCATCAAAGAAGACTTCTATAAAAAAGGTATCAAAGAACGCACTTATAGAAAAGACACCTACAGAAAAACTCTTTAATCTTTTTGATAAAGCTATAACGGATATTGATACAGATAAAAAAAACATTAAAGAATCAGGCTCTATAAAACCAACAATTCAATCAGCTCTACAGGGTAGTGTAAATAAGAAAGTTTTAAATGATGATTATAATAAAATTCCAAAGAATAAATCTACAATCACAGAACCATTATTTTTAAAGTCCTTGGATGATACTGAAGTATTAGAAGGGGATAGTACAAAATCTACACTAAGTGAGTTTGGTCTAACTTTTAGTGATAAAAAAAATGCAGTCAAAATGCAACATGAAAATCATGTCCTAAATCAACGTTTTGAATTAGGCGAAATTATTGGTATTGGTGGCATGGGGGTGGTGTACTTAGCTGTTGATCGAATTAGACAAGCCGTTAAAAAAAATGATTGTTCTGTCGCGATTAAAATCTTGGGTAAGGAAATTAGGAAACACAAGCAGGCTTTGTTAGCGCTTCAACGAGAAGCATATAAAGAGCAGCAGTTCTCACATCCAAACATATTAAAAGTATACGACTTTAATATAGATGGTGATATTGTGTATAAAGTGATGGAGTTAATCAAAGGGCAACACATAAAAGATTGGATTAAAGAACAATTTAACTCATCATCTCCAGAGTTAAATGAAGAGTATATTAAAAAAGTTATCAATATTGCCAATGAAATTGCTAAAGGTTTAGATTATGTGCATCAACAAGGTACTGTTCATTCTGATTTGAAACCTTCAAATATATTTATAACAAATAATGGACAAGTTAAAGTATTTGATTTTGGGATAGCTCGATCAATTAGTAGATCTAATTTTAGCAATAAAAATGAAGATGAATCTATTTTCGATCCAGCAACTTTTGCTGCTTTTACACCAAAATACGCTAGTTATGAAATGCTAAATAATGGTAATCCATCTCCAGCAGATGATATATACGCATTGGGGTGTATTATATATGAGATGCTGAGCGGTAGACATCCTTATAATGGTAAAAATGCTAAAGAAGTGATTGAAGAAAAAATAGCATATAAGGAAATTAATGGCATACCTGGTAATCTAGAAATAGTATTGAAAGATATGATTGCAATAAAGCAGAAAGATAGATTGTCAACAATGAAGGAAGTGTGTGAGTCTTTAGTGTTTTTTGAAGAAAAAATAGTTAAATATAAAAAAAGATCCTCATTTTTTTCGCTTGGAAATAAAAAAGATTGGTTGAATAAGAAGTTTAGCATTATCTTATTGGCTCTTTCGTTAGGTATTGCTGATATAGTCATGATATATGCAAGCTTTTCTCCAAGTGTGTCAATACCTTTTACATCTGTATTACGCAATATGACACTACCATCATGTCAAAATTTACTGTTATCTGATAATGACTTATTTGGTGAAAAATGTAAAATTCAATTATCACATAATGACATGGCTATGACCTTCTATATGGAGGGATTTTCAATGGGTGGAAGTAACTTTGCAATAATGGCAAATCCACTTAATAATTCAGAGATGAAGTTTTTAGGTAAAAAATTAACTTCCTCTCAAAGTAATGATGC
>JBLIDR010000016.1:0-10959 GCA_047632655.1 Francisellaceae bacterium
GACCTTACTTCCCTTTCCCAGTATGAATATTTTTTTCTGACATTTACTTAGTGCCTGAATTTCTGAAACTGTTTTTGGATAATAGATTTTTTCCGAATGGGAGGTGAGCCGATAAGTGTTATGAATGTAAAGGTTATTCTTTTGAATGTTAGTTTTAGACATGATTATAACTTTATTCTATTCTCGTCATATGCTTGAATATTACTATTAGTTGTTGATACCTGCATAAATTTCTTTGAGTTTAATAATAGATTATCATAACCACGACAAATTTGATCTGCGTTGTTAATTTGGCTTGTGCCAGCGGTGATTGATGCGGTCATTAGGCAAGCCATACCTCCTCTGAGGTCTGTGCTTGTTGCAATAGCGTTTATTAATTTATTTGATGGATTGATGTTTATAATATTGTCAATATGTGAAATATTAGCATTAAATTTTTGTAATTCGTTGATATATTTAGTTCGTTCAGGAATAACTCGTTCAATAATTGTGGTTGAGGATTTTGCTGTTAGCGCAAGGCTGGCAAATATAGGTTGTAAGTCAGTAGGAAAGTAGGGATAAGGGTCAGTTATAATGCGCATTCCCTTTATTTTATCACATTGATTTCCAAGCACAGTAATTGTATTTAAGGTGTTATCGTATGTGAATTTCACACCAGAATTTCCTAAAATTGAGATAGGTACATTAATAATATCTAGATTTGAAACACCTGATATTGAAATATCAATCTGGTGCATAATTGCTAAACATATATAAGTCATAACCTGGATTCTGTCATAAATAATATTAAATTCTGTCGCATTCAGTATGCTTACACCCTTGATATATATTTCTCTTTTTCCAATATCGTAGGATACTTTTGCGCCGCATTGGTTCAAAAAATCGATTACATTAATTATTTCTGGTTCTATGGCGCAGTTTTTTAAATGTATACTGCAATGACCTATTACAGAATATAAAATCAAATTTGTCGTCGCTCCAACTGAGGGGAAAGGTAAGTAATATTCAGCATCAATATCTTTGACATGTTTAAGTGTTAACGTATCATTTTCAACCGTAATTTTTGCATTTAGTGCCTTTAATCCATTAAGGTGAATGTCAAAATTACGTGTTTCACCAAAAGAGCATCCGCCTG
Source organism: Francisellaceae bacterium (assembly GCA_047632655.1). Taxonomy (GTDB): domain Bacteria; phylum Pseudomonadota; class Gammaproteobacteria; order Francisellales; family Francisellaceae; genus CAJXRW01. The sequence continues at coordinate 1,136 of JBLIDR010000016.1, forward strand.
GATAGCCAATTTTAAGGCTATGAGCTGACTTAGCTAGACTGCCAAGTAGATAGATTGAGCAACGAGTTTGTGATGTTAGGGCGTTATTAATATCAACATGTTTGGATTTATTTGCATTACATACACTTATGCTATTCTCATGCTCCATTATGTCGAAGCCAATGCTTCTTAGGATCTTTTTTGACCTTTTATAATCAAATATATCTACAGGGGCATTATGGAGTTTAACTTTTCCAGTCATTAATGGGCAAGAAAATAGTAGGGGTAATAGTGCATTTTTTGCGCCATTGATAGAAATATTAGCTTTATTCAAGTCACTACTTGAATTGCTAACGTTAAGAATCATGAGTGTGCCGATCTTAGGTAGGTTATGGTATAATTATAGCCAATATTTTGTAATCTGCTATAAGTGTCATTACTCAAACATGCTGTTTTATATTTTATTTTGATAAGGAGCACTATTGACACAGATAGAAAAATATCAATATTAATGGAGTCAAGTAATATTTTTAAATTACTTGTTTTTATCTGAGGGTGTGTTTATCTTCTGCTCCGCAAGCCAATTATGTACTCTTATTGCTAATTCTTTCGTGGCTTTGTTTGCTGCTATTACAAATGCGTCCGGTGATGCTGATGATGGCATGTTGATGTTAAAGTTTTTCTTAGAAACAATTATCCCATTAGAAGTATTGGTTAATTGTGCTGAAACATTTAGTGTGACCATCGGGTTTGGTGTGTGTAGGTTTAAGACAAGAGTGTTTAGAACTAGATTTATTCGATATTCTGCATTGGAAATGACGCCTCCATATATTGTTGAAGAAAATGGACCATTGTTTGCTAAATAAAATAGAACAGAGTTATTTATCATATCTCCTGGTAATGCAACCCATTGATTAAATGCGTATGGCTTTAATTGATATTCTTTAGCTGCGTAATACATGGAGAAAGAATTAAAAGGAGCTAGAGATATTATTGGTGGCATCAGTAATGTTTGATTAAATTTTTCTGGGGGTGTGATATTTGCTGTTGTTTTAATTTTAGGCATAATTTGGTATGTATTGATATTTATGGGTTTCACTGGGCTTAGTATGCATCCTGATAGGATAGTTATGGATGATAAAATAAGTCCTACTTTTTTAAACATAATATTACTCTCCCGGGCCTGGTTCTGGTGCTAATTCTCCAGTAACTAAAATTGATGGATTGTTGTTGATAGACTGAAGCAGTTCATTTAATTGAATTGTTGCAGTATTTATGTTTTTTAAAGATTCATAGGCCTCAGGAATGACAACCTGATTGATTCCTTGTAAAGTTTGGCTTTGAAAGCTTTTAGCGATTTTTGCAACTTCTGCTGCAACTATTGAGATAGATTTTGCTGTGTCATTTATATTATTGATTGTTACATTAAATTTTGAACTTGATTCAGATAAATTATTTAAAGTTATTGATAGACTTTTTATGCTGTCTTCGATGTTTTTATTGTTTGATGCAAAGGTGCCTGTAAAAGTGTCTATATTGTTAATAATATCTATAATTGTTTTTGAATTCTTATCATTTATAAGTTTAGATGTACTTGTAGAGATTGCTCCGATCTCATTTGAAACGTTATCAATTTGTTGTGTGATATTGCTAAATATTGATGGTTTAGTAGTGATGGAGGTGTAAGGAGGGCTCTCAGTAGATGAAAGTAACTGGATTGGCGGCTTATGGTATTTTGTTTGTAGACCGATGTAAGATAACCCTGTTATACCTTGAGCCATTAAGGTCGCGTAAGTATATGTGGTAACGGGGGTGCCTTCTTGTATTTGAAGTTCAACATCAACATCACTTGGGTTTTTATTATTGATCGTAATTGCTGATACTTTCCCGACAGACACCCCATTAAATTTAACATCTGAATTTAATTGAAGTCCATCTACAGATTCATTGAATACGGCAATGAATGTACTATATTTCACATTGCTAAGTCCGAATGCTAACCAAACTCCTATAAATATCATTGCAGTTAAAGTAAATATTACAAAAGCGCCAATAATGACATATTGTTTACTGTTATTCATCTATTTGTTGCTCCGTTGATTGGGTTTTGATGTAGTATTGTGTAATTTTCCTCGAGGTCCATTGAAGAACCTATTTAGGCCGGGAATCTCTGTATTTTTTGCTGCATTTATGACTGAGTCATGAGCTAAAACTTTTTTATTACCGAGATAAATAATTTCATCAGCAATTTTCCATATTGTATCAAGATCATGAGTTATCATAATTACAGTTATACCAAGAAAAGATTGTAGGCTTTCAATTAGACAGTCTAATTCATGGGCGCCTTCTGGATCTAAACCGGCGGAAGGTTCATCTAAAAAAATAATTTCAGGATCAAGTGCAATGGTGCGAGCAAGCGCTGTACGTTTTAGCATTCCTCCGCTTAATTCAGAAGGGTATTTATTATGAGCTAATTCTGATAGACCAGCAAGGCTAAGCTTCAATCTGGCGATATCTGCGATTGTACTCTGAGAGTAATCAGTGAATTCTAATAATGGGAACATGACGTTCTCTAAACAGGTTAAGTTGGAAAACAAAGCTCCTTGTTGAAACATCATTCCCATTTTGCTGGCATAAAGTTTAGAATTTTTGCATTGTCCCTTGGCGTCACAAATTTTATTACCCATGAGATATATTTCACCCTCAGTTATTTCCTGAAGTAGTAGTATTTCTCTAACTAATGTTGTTTTGCCACAACCACTGTCACCAATGATAGATATGATTCGGTTGCTATAAATGTCTAAATCTAAATTTTTATGAACCCAGTCTGTTCCGAATTTAGTACCAAGATTCTTGACTTGTATTATAGGGCTTTCGTTATTCTCAATCATATTTAAACTCCCACTGAGCTAAATATGATTGAGAATAGGGCGTCAATTATGATGATTAAAAAAATACTATAGACAACACTTTTTGTTGTTTCCTCGCCGATACTTGCAGCATTTCCTTGAACCATTAGCCCGCGGTAGCATCCTACTGTGGAAATAATGATAGCGAAAAAAGGAGTTTTTATTAGTCCGATCACATAATTACTAGTCGAGAATGACCTGCCTAGTTCTTGAACAAATTCATTAAAGCTAATTCCAAGATATAGATTAGACATAACCATTCCGCCAAACATGCTGGCTATGTCGGCTAAAACAACTAAAAGAGGTAGTGCGATGCATAGGCCGATAATTCTCGGCATAACTAAACGACTAATCGGAGAGATACCAAAAGTTTTAAGCGCATCGATTTCTTCTTGGACCTTCATAGTTCCTATTTGAGCAGCAAAAGCTGATCCGGATCTTCCTGCTACAATAATGGCAGTAATTAATGGTGCGAATTCTCTTAGTAATGAAATACCTAACAAGTTTACTATGAAAATGCTAGCGCCATATTGCATTAATTGACCCCCCATTTGGTAGCATAATACAACGCCAATTAGAAAAGACAACAAACAGCATATTCCAATTCCTTGAAGACCAGCGCTGCCAATGACATCAATTGTGGATGAGAAATTTTTAAATGAAGGTCTTCTTAATTTTTGACAAGCATCTACAGTTATCAGTCCGATGAAATTGATTAAATTTAAAAAATCTAACATGTATTTTGTTGTACTGTATCCTACCCGATAAGCTTTTGATACTGATTGATATTGTTTAACTTTCTTTAGCTTAAATTTATTTTTGTTGTGAATTATATCAAGAATTTTTTGATGCTCTTCGGTGAATTGAGCATCAATTGCAAGATTTTGGAGCAAGTTATTATTTAGTAGTTTATTTATAAAGAAAGCACCCGTGGTATCAAGCTTAGTAATATTTTTGCCGTCAATGTTAACTGATTTTTCAATATTTTTTGGAAGCTTTTCAATTATTGATTCATCAATTGTTTGCCAACACCACTGGCCGGATAACGTTATTACATCATTCTCACAGATGAGTTTTGCAACCTCATCTTCTATGCTATTACAATCCACGCTTTGATGCATTTAAATCGCTATAATAATTACACTTGCTAGTAACGTTAGTTGATAAAATCAGCTATATCAAGTTAACAGGATATTTAGTTATTAGTAGTATTGTTCTATTTGGTGTGATCCTAGTTATAAACAATGTCTAAAATCATCATTATGTAAGACTGCATTAAATGATTCGTAGCTATATGTTGCTGCGTCATTAATATTATAAGGGTCTTTTTCAAGGAATTTTTTTATTTCGTTCAGGTCACCTTTGGCAATAATTACTCCGCCAGTTCTTGGCGTCTTGGGGCCAGAAGCTATAAACAGATTTTCTTGGTATCCGGTTTTTAGGAATTTACGATGGTCGTCTAAAATTTTGTCAATAATTTCAAGTGATTTTTCAAATTTTATGGATATAATGTGGATCATATAAATACCTTGATTTTATGTATGCGTTATATGGAATTATAGAACTTTTAGTCTACGCTATATTCATGTTTGATTCCAGCATCATATTAGTTCTTTTTGGTTGTTTTAATGTTGCTGTGTATGAGTTTAATTTCACAAAGCTCTTTTTAAATGGATTTTAAATATGAAGATTTTAGGTAAGCACATAAAAAAAAGAGAACTATTTGCTGAATCAAAAAAGCTTGTTTCAATAACCAGAATGAAACGACGCTTGCTCTTCTGGGGTGGTGGTATTATTGTAGGTTTGGTTTGTGTGTTGTTTGCTATTATTTGCGATAATATGAACGACCGTTTTATTTTGCTTGTAAATAAATATCCTTATCTGCCTTTTATAATAACCCCTGTCGGCTTTATGTTGATTGTGTATATCATGAGAACAATGTTTGTTGGCTCAGAGGGAAGTGGTATACCTCAGGTGATGGCAGCTTTGCAGATAAAAAATCATCGTAAACGTGAGAAATTAGTTTCTATTCGTATAGCTTTGGGGAAATTCATATTGACAGTTATGGGTTTTATGTGTGGAGCTTCAATCGGCAGGGAGGGGCCTACTATTCAGCTAAGCGCATCTATTATGCATCATTTAGGTAAAATTGGTAAATTCCATCGCGATGACGTTGAAAGGGGATTGTTATTAGCTGGTGGAGCGGCCGGTATTGCTGCAGCATTTAATGCGCCTTTGGCTGGGATTGTTTTTGCTATAGAGGAATTGGCCGGGTCATATGAAAAAGGGGTTAGTGGTACAATTATTACTACAGTTGTATTATGTGGCTTTGTTGCGATGGAGGTTTTGGGAAGCTATACGTATTTTGGTTCGAGTGATGCGACATTAAATATTATGGGAGGGGGATGGGCTATTTTATTAGTGGTGGCTGTTATCGGTGGGCTCTTGGGTGGTGCTTTTAGTTCTTTGCTTTTAAAGATATCTAAACATATGGTTGATGTTGTTAGAAAACATCCACTTTGGGTCGCTGGGCTTCTTGGCTTTGCTGTGGCAGTTATTGGCTTTGTGACTCATGGGCAAACATTTGGTAGTGGCTATGATGCAGCTAAAGGTTTATTAACAGATACAGGTACGGTTACTCCTCTGTATGGTTTTCTTAAGATGTTGGCGACACTATTAAGCTATTTGAGTGGTATACCTGGTGGTATTTTTGCACCCTCTTTATCTGCTGGGGCTGGTCTTGGGTCTACAATCTCCCAATTCTTTTCGCCTGAATATGCTTCCGCTATTATCTTGTTATCTACAGTTGCTTATTTCTCAGGAGTTGTTCAGAGCCCAATTACTTGTTTTATTATTGTGTCTGAGATGACTGACACGGCTACAACAAGCATGCTCTTGCCGATTATGTTAACATCGTTGATTGCTACAGCTGTTTCTAGGGTTGTTTGCCGAGAATCTATCTATGATACTTTATCAAAACGTTATCTTGAGTTGTTTAAAACTAGATCGGTAGTAAGATGAGGATTTATAGTTAGGAATGACTGTAATTTTGTTGAGCGTCTGGACAAATGGTAGTGTACAGTTTAAAATTCGCAACAACTTTTAGATTTACTAAAAATATAGCGGTTAAAAAGGGATTGATATGCAAGTTACTGTTGAAAAAAATGAAGGTATTGTGTGCGACCTGGCAATTAAGTTGCCAGCGATAGAAATTGATAATGAAGTGCATAAACGTTTACAAAAAATTTGTCAAACAGCTCGTATTGATGGATTTAGGCCTGGGAAGGTACCATTGTCATTCATTAAGAAGCGCCATGGCTTACAAGTTCGCTCAGAAGTTCTTGGTGATTTAGTGCCACAGAATTATATAAAAGCGATCGAAGATGAAAAGCTTAAAGCGGCTGGTGTTGAAATTGAAGTTAAAAATGATAAAGCGGGTGAGGATTTTGAATTTATCGCCCACGTCGAGCTTTTTCCAGAAATTAAAGTTACTGGGGTTGAAAATATTGAGGTTGAAAAACCAGTAGCACAAATTGGTGAAAAAGAAGTAGATAAAATGATTGATAATTTGCGTAAGCAAATGGCGACCTGGTCTCCAGTTGAGTCTCGCGCTGCTAAAAAAGAAGATAAGGTCACTTTGGATTTTGATGGATCTGTTGATGGCGAGAAATTTGAAGGTGGTTCCGCAGAGGGCCATGTAATTGTCATTGGTTCAGGTCAAATGATTCCAGGTTTCGAAGATGGTATCGTTGGCATGAAAAAAGGTGAAGAAAAAACTGTCGAACTAACATTTCCTGAAGATTATCAAAAGAAAGAAATAGCAGGCAAAAAAGCTGAGTTTAAGTTAAAAATATCAGAAATAGAAAAAGCTGATCTGCCTGAGCTAAATGAAGAGTTGATTAAGAAGTTTGGCGTTGAGGGTAACCTTGAAGATTTTATGATAGAAATAAAGTCTAATATGGAGCGTGAATTAAAAGCTGCCATCAGTAAGCAGTTAAAAGATCAAGTCATGAAGGGTCTGCAAAAGGAAAATGAAGTTAATGTACCAAAGGCATTGATAAAACAAGAGGTCGAACGTGCTAAGCAAGATTTTTCACAACGTATGGGTAAACAGTCAAACCAAAGCTTTGATGTTTCTAAGCTTCCTGATAATTTGTTTGAACCAGCAGCTCAGGATAGAGTTAAAATTGGCCTAATTGTTAATAGCTTAATTGAAGAACATAAATTCATAGCAACGCAGGAAAAAACTGATGCAAAAATTGAAGAATATGCTTCAGTTTACGAAGATGTGAATGAAGTAAAGTCACACTTTAAGAAGAATCCTCAGGAGTTAGAGAATCTTAAAGCTTCCGTAGTTGAAGAAGAGTTGGTTGAATGGGTGCTAGGTAAAGCAAAAGTTACTGAAAAGAATATAGATTTTTTTGATTTGATTAAATCTTCAGCAAATTCAGCGATGCCACAATAAAATCATATTTTCACTAGGAAATATATTTAGTCGTTACTAAACTGGGATAATATATCCTTATCAGTTTTATTTATTTGGAGAGAAGAAATGATTAACAATACTTTAGTTCCCATGGTTGTTGAGCAAACAGCTAGGGGAGAAAGATCATATGATATTTATTCACGCTTGCTTAAAGATAGAATTGTTTTTTTAGTTGGAGAAGTTAATGACCATTCAGCTAATTTAGTTATTGCTCAGTTGCTTTTTTTAGAGTCAGAAAACCCAGACAAAGATATACATTTTTATATCAACTCTCCGGGTGGGGCTGTTACCGCTGGCATGGCTATTTATGATACTATGAGGTTTATTAAGCCTGATGTAAGCACATTGTGTATAGGTCAAGCTGCCAGTATGGGTGCTGTTCTGTTATCTTCTGGCGCAAAAGGAAAGCGTTTTTGCTTGCCTCATTCTCAAGTTATGATTCACCAACCTTTGGGCGGATTTCAAGGTCAAGCTTCTGATATTGAAATTCATGCTCAACATACTCTTAAAATCAAAAAGCGTTTAAATGAAGTGTTGGCAGAGCAATCTGGCCAAAAATATTCGCAAATTGTTAAGGATACTGATCGTGATAATTTTATGAGCGCAGACGAAGCTAAAGAGTATGGTTTAGTTGATGCTGTTCATGGAAAACGTGAAAGCCTTAATGAAAAATAATTATTTATAGTAATAATAAAACCTTGAATTTTTTTTTTTGGTACCAATCTATAAATATCTTTATAAAATAATAATTAGAACATTAATTTTAATGGGTCATTATGTCTATAAAAAAACCAGCATCAACATCAGGTAAGGGCGGTAAAACGCTATATTGTTCATTTTGTGGCAAAAGCCAACACGAGGTTAAAAAGCTTATTGCTGGACCTTCAGTTTATATTTGTGATGAATGTGTCAATTTATGCGATGAAATTATTCTAGAGAATAAATCTGAAGACGCTCAAGTAGAAGAAAACAAGCCTATTCCTAAGCCTGTAGAAATTAAAGCACATCTTGACTCCTATGTTATTGGTCAAGAATTTGCTAAAAAAGTTTTGTCTGTGGCTGTATATAATCATTATAAGCGTGTGCAGAGTATAAATGGAAAAAATGAAGATGACGTGACGTTAAGTAAAAGTAATATTTTATTAATTGGACCTACTGGTAGTGGCAAGACTTTGTTAGCGCAGACGTTAGCTAAAATGATAGACGTGCCATTTGCAATTGCCGATGCAACAACTTTAACTGAGGCAGGTTATGTGGGTGAAGATGTCGAGAATGTGATTCAAAAACTACTGCAGAATGCTGATTCAAATATTGAAAAAGCAGAAAGAGGAATTATTTATATTGATGAAATTGATAAGATAGCGCGTAAATCTGAAAATCAATCTATCACACGTGATGTTTCTGGTGAGGGTGTGCAACAAGCACTACTAAAACTAATTGAAGGTACTGTCTCTTCAATACCACCGAAAGGCGGGAGGAAACATCCTCAACAAGAGCTAGAGCAAGTAGATACTTCTAATATATTATTTATTTGTGGTGGCGCATTTGCTGGAATTGAAAATATAATTCGTGAGCGTACTGAAAAAGCAGGTGTAGGTTTTGGAGCTGAAGTTTCTAGCAAAACTAATTCTGACTCTATTAACAAATTAATAAAAAAAGTAGAGCCTGAAGATCTCGTTAAGTTTGGTATTATCCCAGAGTTTATCGGTAGGTTGCCAGTAACTGCTGTTTTAGAAGAGTTAGATGAAGCTGCTCTTACTAGTATATTGACAGAGCCTAAAAACTCTTTGGTTAAGCAATATAAAAAGCTATTTGAATTAGAAAATATTGAAATTATCTTTAAAGATTCCGCAATTATTGCCGCAGCTAAAAAAGCTCTGAAAAGAAAAACTGGTGCTCGTGGTTTGAGATCTATTATGGAAAACGCTTTATTAGATGTTATGTTTGATGTTCCTTCTCATGGTGATGTTAGTCAAATAATAATTGATGATAGAGTTATCAATGCTGAAACTACACCACTGCTTGTTCTTCAAAATAAGGAAGAAAAAAGACTATCAACTAGTGCTTAATATATAGGTTTTAGAATGTCCGATATAATAAATTTACCACCTTTAAATAAATTAATTCCTGTTTTACCTTTAAGAGATGTTGTTGTTTATCCTGGTATGGTTATACCTTTGTTTGTTGGCAGAGAAAAATCTGTTGCGGCGATATCAGAAGCGATGGCAACTGACCAGAAAATCTTATTGTTATCACAAAACACAGCTAAAGAAGAAGAGCCAGAGCATGATGATTTATATCAAATAGGCACCTATGCAACTATCTTGCAAATGATGAAATTGCCAGACGGAACTTTAAAAATTTTAGTTGAGGGTGAAAAAAGAGCAAAAGTTAATATATTCCATACTGATCTAACTTTCTTTGCAGCAACGGCTGAATATTTAGAAGAT
>JBLIDR010000017.1:0-10894 GCA_047632655.1 Francisellaceae bacterium
TGATATAAGATCACTACTGGTATTAGTTACTTTTTGGTTAACGCTAATAGTATAACTATCTTTTTTAAACGTATAAACCTTTTGGATATTTATGCCATTAACTTCTGCATCTAAAATAACTTTCAGATCATCGCTATTTCCCATAGTGTAAGTTTTTCTATTCGAAGAAAATACAATCTTTTTATTATCAAAATTTTTGCTTGAAAAACCATTGGTGGCAATATATTTACCATTTTTCAGTAATTCTAATGGGGATTTGTCCGTTAATGAAGTGTTATAATCTAATAAATAAGCGTCGACTATGGAACCACCTTCAGGACTAATTTTAATTATATAATTATCAGTTTTAACTGAAATTAAATCGGAATTATTTAAATTAATTGGATTATTATTATTTTTAATTATTGGTGTATTATTTTGTTCCATTTGATTTGTGTTTTGAGTTTTTATATTTTGATTTACTTTAGTAACTTTTTGTATGGGTGGTTGATGTTCTTGTTCCCATTTTGAATAAATTGATGCTCCCATTAAAACAATAGCTAGAATTAAAATTATACGTATGTAATTTGATTTCATGTTTTAACCTTTTTATTTTTTAGGAACTGGGTCGTAACCACCAGGATGATATGGCTGACATTTTAACAGACGTTTTATACTAAGCCAAATGCCAACAGCTATTCCATGAGATTTAATTGATTCAATTGCGTAATTAGAGCAAGTAGGATGAAAACGACAACGTGGACCAATTAATGGACTAATCAGATATTGGTATATCTTAATTAAAAAAATTAGAAAGATAGAAATAATTTTTTGGATTGTTTGATAAATTGATTTAATGATTCCCATAATTCACTTTTACTTGCTTTTGCGCATTGGTTCGAAGTAATGACAATTACAGCTTTATTTTTGAGTATGTGTTTTATTTCTAATTGATAACATTCTTTTATAATACGACGACATAAATTTCTTTTGTATGCATATTTAATTTTTTTCTTAGGCGTAATGATACCAATACCATTTTTTTCTAAATTTGAAATTAAAAAAGTATAGTGTTCTGTTTTGATTTTGTAACTTATGCTTTTAAATATCTCATCAAAATCTTTTTTTTAAATTTATTATGCAGCAAGCTTAGAACGCCCTTTTGCTCTACGGTTACGAATAACTTTTTTTCCAGCTAGAGTAGACATTCTTGCTCTGAAGCCATGAGTACGTTGTCTTTTAATTGTACTTGGCTGAAATGTTCTTTTCATTTTTATTTTTACCTTACTTGATTATATACGAGGTTAATCCTATTTCAAATAGTTTGTTTGGTCAAGAATTCTTTTTTATTATAGTAGGTTTAACTTTTTAAAAGCTTAGTATTTATATTTTATAATTTTAATTTATTAACAGTTTATTAGATCTATCTCTTGCTGCTATATATTAAAGATATTTTTTATTTTTTATTTTTTATTATTATATATGTTATCTTTATCTGTGGATCAAACATAGCGAAGCCTTATGAAATATAGCTTATAGACTGTTGGTAATTATCTTTAATAAGGTAACTGAAATATGTTGATATCTTATTATAAAATGTGGATAATTATGTATTTATAAATCTATACATTTTATCCACAGGTTTATAAACAGGGTAATACACACTTTCTTCAACATGGCTTTCAACAAGTTCTAACAAGTTTATCCACATAGTTATCCACAGATAACACTAATATTATTTGCTTGACTCATTTTCTTGCGTATAATTACATTCCAGTAAAATTCATAAACTGTATTGGTTGTTTTAAGCTCAATAAGTAGCGAAAGTATTGATATTTAAAGGAAAATTTAAAATGTCTAGATGGCAATCTTGTTTAATTGATTTACAGCAGAAAATGTCAGATCAAGAGTTTAAAACTTGGATAAAGCCTTTGGTAGTAGATGATCAAGGTAAGTTATGCACAATCTATACACCTAATCAATTTTTTCTTGATTGGGTTAAGTCTAGGTATTCTGAAAAAATTACTGATTGTATTGAACATAGTGCTGAAAACGAAGTAATAGTTGAGTTTGAGGTAACTAAAAAACTTAGTGGATGCAATAATTCACTAGGCTACCAACAAATGAATCGATTAGAAGAAAGCAAAAAGAATATTAAACCAACGGCTGGACCGCAATTAGAAATGTTTAATGATTTTAAACGTCAGCAAGCAATAAGCTCAAATTTAAAAAATATCGAAGATGAATCGGTGAATAAAGAAAGACAACCAAATGAACATTATTTAAAAAGCGGAACTACTAATGAGTTATTTGGGTTTGATGAAGCTTTGGCTCTGCCAAGTGATAGACTTAATACAAAATTTGGCTTAAGGTTGAAAAAGGAATTTTCATTTGAGAGTTTTGTCGAAGGGGCATCTAATGAAATTGCTAAAGCTGCTGCAATGCAAGTTTCCGTTAGTCCAGGAACAGCTTATAATCCTTTATTTTTGTATGGTAGTAGTGGATTAGGAAAAACACATTTAATGCATGCTATTGGTAATGAAGTTTTGAAATTTCAACCAAATGCAAAAGTTTTATATGTCTCATCAGAACAATATGTAAAAGATATGGTTGATGCACTTAGGGTTGGTGCTATGGAACATTTTCAGAATTATTATCGTTCGGTTGATGTGTTGCTAGTTGATGATATTCAATTTATAGCAAATAAAGGACAAACTCAGGTTGAATTTTTTCATACGTTTAACGCTTTACTTGATCGTGGAAAACAAATTATTTTATCTTGTGATCGATATCCTAAAGAAATTGAAGGTCTTGAAGATAGATTGAAATCTAGATTTGGTCATGGTTTAACCGTTACAATTGAAGTTCCTGAACTCGAGACTAGGGTTGCTATCTTATTACATAAGTCTCATTTGTTTGGAATTGAAATTAGTCAAGATGTGGCATTTTTTATTGCAAAATATATCCGATCAAACGTTAGAGAATTAGAAGGTGCCCTTAGAAGGGTAATGACCTCATCTAAAATTCAACGTAAAGAAATTACTATTCCATTTGTCTCAAATGTTTTGAAAGATATTATATCTATCCAAGAAAAATTAGTTAGAGTTGATAATATACAAAAAACGGTTGCAGATTACTACCATTTGAAAGTCTCAGATTTGACATCAAAGCAAAAAAGCAGAGATATAGCACGACCACGTCAAATGGCTATGGCTTTGTCTAAAGAATTAACTCACCACAGTCTACCAGAAATAGGTCAATTTTTTGGTGGTAGAGACCACTCAACCGTTATACATGCAATTAAAACTATTGATAAACTTAAAAAAACTAATTTCGGGATAAAAGATGATTATCAAAATTTATCTCGTACAATATCCAATTAAAAGAGGCAAGTGACATGCAAGTAACTTTATCCAGAGAAAAAATATTAAAACCATTGCAAATGGTTTTAGGCGTTGCAGATAAAAAGCACACGATGACTATTTTAACTTGTCTGTTATGTGAAGCTAAAGATAATAAATTTAAAGTAACTGCCTCAGATTTAGAAACTGAAATTGTATCAGAAATTGATGTTATTTCAATAAATGAACCTGGATTAGTAGCAATTCCAGCTAAAAAGATGGTAGATATTATAAAAAGTTTGCCTTTAGAGTCTGAAGTTGAATTGAAAAGTGAAGGTAAAAATAGAATGATCCTTACTTCAAATAAAAGTCGTTTTGTTTTATCAATATTAGAACCAGATAGTTTTCCGACTATGGAAAGTGATATTAGCTCTAATTGCTTTGAATTATCGCAAAATATTTTATTAGATGTGATCAAAAAAGTACAATTTTCTATGGCTCATAATGATGTTAGATATTTTTTAAATGGTATGTTATGGGAAATTGATAAAAATATTTTCAGATCTGTTTCAACAGATGGGCATAGAATGTCAATGGTTGAAACTAAAATTAATGAAGTTGATTTTGATAAAGCACAAATTATTATTCCTAGAAAATCGATTTCAGAAATTCAGAAATTAATTGAGCCAATTGAAGAAACTATTAAAATTGAAATTGGTACCCACCATTTTAGATTAGTCGCTAAAAATACTACTTTTACTTCAAAATTAATTGATGGCAGATATCCAGATTATACTCGAGTGTTGCCAACTAGTAATAATAAAATCTTAGTAGCAAATAAAAATGATCTTAAGTTATCTTTGACGAGAACCGCTATATTATCAAATGAAAAATATCGTGGTGTTCGTTTCAATATTGAACAAGGATTATTAAAGCTATCAGCTAATAATCCAGAGCAAGAAGAAGCTCAAGATGAAATCAGTGTTGAATACCAAGATCTTCCAATGGAGATAGGATTCAATGTAAGCTATTTACTTGAAGTTATTAGTGTGATTGAAAGTGATAAAGTTTATTTATGTTTTTCCGATCCTAAAATGAGTTTACTGATTAAAGAAGATGGAAAATATAGTAGCCAATTTGTGATTATGCCAATAAGATTGTAATGCGCTCTTTAAATTAATTTTGTTTAATAGGAGCCAGTATTAACGCTTCTCCTTCAAGAATTAATATACCCTCTTGGTTAATACAAGTTGTTTCCATTTTAATCCTATTTTTTGGTAATTTTTCAATTACTTTAACTTTTGCAGTTAACGTATCATTGATATAAGTTGGAGCAGTAAATCTTACAGTTTGACTCATATATATCGTTCCTGGAGCTGGTAACTTCATACCTGAAACCCCTGAAATAAGGGAAGTTGAAATCATGCCATGTGCTATCCGTTTTTTGAATTTAGTCTTTCTGGCATATTCCCTATTAACATGAGCTGGATTAAAGTCACCAGAAATCGCTGAAAATAAAGCTATATCTGTTTCTGTTATCGTTTTAGAAAACACCTCACAATCTCCAATTGAAATTTATTCATAGGTTTTGCCAATCATTATCTATTCCTTTTAATTTCTATTATCACTATTAAATTTTATCAAAAAAAATTAATTTAAGCTGATGCATATAAATTAATTGCTAGAATATATTTTGGTGTTATAAAAAGTATTTGATATTATTTTGTATTATGATTCTTATTTTGATAAATAACTAATGGAAAAATATTATATAATTTCGGCTGAACAGATCATTGATCAAAATGGCGATTTAAATAATATTGATCAAATGTTATTACATATTAATAGTACTGGGCTTCGGAATAAACATTTAATTATTGATCCCTTAAGTGCGGGATGGTTTACACCACAAGAGAAAGGTCATTTTCGTAGTGGAAATTCCGCAATTGAAGCAATTGAATTCGGATGTAAATATTTAAATAATAATATATTTGATGTTATTACTATTTCAGGGAAAGATTTTTTAAAGAGTGATTATGATCGCCAAGAAAGAACTCAGATGATGGAGATTTATAATCATACATCATTAATTGAAATGTATACTGAATTATCTGAAGAATGGTGTAAAAAGAATAGCATCACCGAAAATCAGTTTATTAAATTAGCTGATTTATTACTGAATAATTATATTAAAACCTATGAAGACCAATGTAAGCTATCATTACCAGATATAAATTCAAAATGGCTCAAACCTATTACGTCTTTATTTAGAGGAATCGATTGTGCTAACCCAGCTATTGATTATGAAGGGAAATTAATTATTGCGACCACGTATGGAATTAAAAAATTAAATTTAGACTTGAATAATTGCATAGAAATAAAAGGAATTAGTACAATATATACTAAAGACAGTGGAATGGAATCTATTCCTGAAATTGCTACTTACCAACATTTAAGTCATGCTATTTCAAATACGATTCAACAGGCTAATATTGATTTTATCACTGAGTTTACTAATCATAATGTAATGATTGAAGTCTATACTTGTTTTCCAATTGCGCCATTATCTTTTTTACAAGCTTCGGGTTTAGCTAAAACGTATACTGAATTTGAACATATTATTTTAAATTATCCCATTACTATTACTGGTGGTATGAATCTTGCTAAAGCGGCATGGAACAACCCAGCTCTAAGGGCAACAATACAAGCATTTCATTTACTCAAAAAACAAACTGTCAAATATATTGGTATTCACGGCAATGGTGGTTTGGGTGAAAAACAAGGATTTATTATTTTAGAAGGAAATAAGAGATGAGTTTAATTGTTTGTATATTGGCCTATATAATAGCAAACGCAGTGGTTGGATATCGTTATCCAAAATGTAATGTCTGGTTAAGCACCAATTACATGCTAAGTGTAATGTTAGTTCTCAGTGGTCTGATGAATATAGTAGTTACCGTTATTGTGCTAATTGTTTTCATCATAATTACGATAATTTTATATAGTGAAAATATTCGTATAATCTATATTACTACGCCAACTATGAAATGGTTTAAAAATAAATTACCCAAGCTCTCTCAAACTGAAGCTGAAGCTTTGGAGTCAGGTGATTGCTGGATGGAAAAGTCTTTATTTTGTGGTAAACCTGATTGGCAATGGTTAAGTCATTTAAAATTAAGTCAGCCAAATATTGAAGAAAAATCTTTCATTGACAAAGAAACTACAGAATTATGCGCCCTATTAGATGATTGGAAAATAATTAATCAAGATCATGATCTTTCACCTGAAGCTTGGCAATATCTCAAAGACAAAGGTTTTTGTGGCTTAACGATTGAAAAAAAATATGGAGGTAAAGAATTTTCTGCTGCTGCAGTTTCATCTATTATTCTAAAGGTAGCGAGTAAAAGTTTTACGGCAGGTGTGACAACTATGGTGCCAAACTCTCTTGGCTTAGGTGAACTCTTTTCTCATTTTGGTACAGAAGAACAAAAACAAAAATTTTTACCAGGCTTAGCTTCAGGTAAAGATTTAGCTTGTTTTGCTTTAACTGGCCCACAAGCAGGTAGTGATGCTTCAAATATTCCAGATATTGGCGTGATTTGTTACCAAGAATTTGAAGGTAAAAACACGCTTGGTATGAAAATTAATTTCGCTAAACGTTATATCACGTTAGCGCCAGTGGCAACGCTAGTTGGTTTGGCCTTCAAATTACGTGATCCAGGTAAACTATTAAATAGAGAAGGTAAAGAAGGTATTACGTGTTGTTATGTTCCACGTAATCATCCAGGGTTAAAAATAGGAGAGCGCCACTACCCTTGTGGTATGCCAATTATGAATGGTCCTATTTACGGAACTGATATTTTTGTACCAGTTGAATGGATTATTGGTGGACAAAAAATGGCAGGTAAGGGTTGGTCAATATTAATTAGTGCTTTATCTATTGGTCGAGCCATTTCACTTCCAGCAATTGGGCAAGGAATTACTACTTCACAATATATTGCTACGAGTGCATATACCTCAATTCGTGAACAGTTTGGTCAAACAATAGGAGAATTTGAAGGGGTTAAGTCAGTATTAGCTAAAATTGCAGGTTTAACCTATATTGCTGATTCAACGCGTAAATTAACCTATACCGCAATTGATCATTCACTTAAGCCAGCTGTATCCTCAGCGATAGCTAAGTATCATACGACCGAGATTTGTCGCCAAGTGATTAACCATGCTTTAGATTTACATGGTGGAAAAGGTGTTATGGATGGTCCTAAAAATTACCTTTCAGGTCATTATCGTGGTTTGTTAATTTCCATTACTGGAGAAGGTGCTAATATTATGACGCGAAGCTTAATTATTTACGGTCAAGCCATGACTCGCTGTCATCCATATATTGCAAAATTAATGGCTGCTGCAACTACTGATAAGACCAAAGAATTTGATAATATTTTATGGAAAACAGTTGGATATAGCATTCAAAATAGCATTAGATTGGTTTGGTTGTCAGTAACTAAAGCTAAATTTATTCAGAATGTACCATTTAATATAATGAGAAAATATGCAAAAGACATCACCTTTTTGAGCACTGTCTTTGCAACCACTTCTGATGCAGCTATGTTAACGCTAGGTGGTGAGTTGAAACAAAAAGAACGTATTTCAGCTTGTTTGGCTGATATGTTAAGTCATTTATATCTTGCTGCTGGCGTGCTAAAAAATCATGATGAAAATAAGCAATGTGCCAGCGAAGATTTGCATGCTGAATGGGCATTAAAATTTTGTTGCTATCAATTTCAAACTTCTTTTTTTGAACTGCTTGAAAATTTCCCAAATAGATTAATTGCTTTTAAATTACGAATTATTACTTTTCCTTTTGGCAAGCGTTTTAAAGAACCAAGCCATGACTTAGAAAATAAATTAGCAAATATTATGCAAAGTAATACACCAATACGCGATAATTTTAAGCAACAATTTTACAGCGCTGAGACTAATATTGGTACTATTGAAGAAGTCTTTCAAAATAAAATAAATATCAAACCGACTCTTGATAAATTTAAAGCTGGTCTATTTGCTAAAAAAATTAATAAAAGATTAACTTTTGAAGAACAACTTGAGCAAGCTAAAAATAGTAAGTTTTTATCTGATAGTGAATACACAGAACTAAAAGAATATTGGAATAAATATCAAGAAGCTATTTCTGTTGATGCGTTTGATAAGCTGTAATTATTATTTATAAACTCTACGAATCAATGGGAAAACTCTAAAACAGATTTTAGATTTACTCAAAATACCGTATCATAGATGCAGTTTAGCTAAAAAAATTATTATATCATGTTTGAAAATATCCCTGAAAATTCTACTAAGCTTGTTCTTGTTGATGGATCATCTTATTTATTCCGCGCTTTTCATGCCTTACCAGAATTAACGAATAATGTTGGAGAGCATACTGGAGCTATATTAGGTGTAACTAACATGTTAAAACGTTTGCCAACACAGCTTGGCACTAATCATGTTGTATTAATATTTGATGCTAAAGGTAAAAATTTTCGCCATGAATTATATCCAGAATATAAAGCAAATCGTAAAAAAATGGCTGATGAATTAAGAGAGCAGATTGAGCCTATTCATAACATTGTTCGAGCAATGGGTTTTCCGTTAGTTTGTATACCTGATGTTGAGGCTGATGATGTCATTGGAACATTAGCTCATCAAGCTGAGAAAGCTGGTTGGGATGTGGTTATTTCCACTGGTTATAAAGATATGGCTAAATTAGTGACTTAAAAAACGACGCTAATGGATACAATGAAAAATTCTATAACTGGTGTTAAAACAGTAAAAGAAAAATATAGTATTGACCCTAGTCAGTTCATTGATTATTTAGCTTTAGTCGGTGATGTTTCAGATAATATACCTGGTGTGCCTAAGGTAGGTCCTAAAACCGCATCGAAATGGTTAAATGAATATCATAATATTCAAGGTGTGATTGACAATGCTGATAAGATAAAGGGTAAAGTAGGTGAAAATTTGCGTGATTTTCTTCCTCAATTACCTTTATCTTACCAGTTAGCTACGATCAAATTGGATGTTGGTTTAGACTTTACTTTAGATCAATGTTTAATGTCAGTGCCAGATTATCCTTTTCTAATTAAAATGTTTACTCGTTATGGGCTAAATGGGTTATTAAAAGAAATAGAATATAATCATAAAATTGATAATCATGAAAAAATAGCTACTGCTATAGAAGAAAAAAACTATGAATGCATTACCGACAAAAATGGGTTAGATAAATGGCTTCAGAAAATTTCTGATGCTAAGTATTTTGCGATTGATACTGAAACGACGTCTCTTAATGCGCTTGAAGCTGACTTAGTTGGCATATCATTATGTGCCCAAGAGCATCATGCTGCTTACATTCCTGTTAGTCATAGTTATGACAATTGCCCAGAACAACTTAGTCTTGAATATGTTATTGATCAATTAAAACCAATTTTAGAAAATGATGAGATTTCTAAAATTGGACATAACTTAAAATATGACTTAAAAGTTTTAGAAAAATATGGATTAATACTAAAAGGTCAACTTTTTGATACGATGCTCGAGTCGTATATTTATAATAGCTCAAGTAGTCGCCATGACCTTGATTCACTTAGTGCTAAATATTTAAACCATACAAACATAAAATATGAGGATGTGGCAGGTAAAGGTAAGTCTCAGATTAATTTCAGACAAGTTAGCTTAGATAAAGCAGCACCCTATGCAGCTGAAGATGCGGATATGACTTTTAAATTACACCAAAAGTTCTGGCCTGAAATTAAAAAATTTAAAAATTTAAAAGATTTATTTTTAGATGAAGAAATACCGGCTATGTCAGTATTAAAGCGTATGGAATCTATAGGTGTTAAAATTGATGTTAAACAACTTAATAACCAAAGTGAGTATCTAAAAAAGTGTATATCAAATTTTGAAATTAAAGCTTATAAGTTAGCAGATGGTGAGTTTAATTTAGCTTCTCCTAAGCAATTAGGAGAAATTTTATTTGATAAATTGCATATCCCTATCATCAAAAAAACCCCTGGAGGTAAACCTTCAACGTCAGTTGAAGTCTTAACGGAGTTAGCCCTAACTTATGATTTACCACGAATTATTTTAGAGCATCGTCACTTTAGTAAACTTAAGTCCACATATACTGATAAATTACCTTTGATGATTAACAAGCTCACTGGACGAGTACACACGTCATATCAACAGGCGGTTGCTGTGACTGGGCGTTTATCTTCTACTGAACCTAACTTGCAAAACATACCTGTTCGTTCAGAGGAAGGTCGTAGAATTCGTAAATCTTTTATTGCAGAGCCAGGTTATAAAATTATGGCAGCTGATTATTCCCAAGTAGAATTAAGAATAATGGCGCATTTGTCTCAGGATATAACACTAATTAATGCTTTTAAAGCAGGTAAAGATGTTCATAGCGCAACGGCAGCAGAATTAGCTGGGATTGAAATAGATCAAGTTGACTCTGAACAACGTCGTCGTGCTAAGGCAGTGAATTTTGGACTAATTTATGGAATGTCTGCTTTTGGTCTTGC
>JBLIDR010000018.1:0-10889 GCA_047632655.1 Francisellaceae bacterium
GGCTGTTTGAAGCCAACATCTATATATCGACTTCGAGAGACCTACTCTCATCTTCTATCCAGTTAAGTAAAGATTCCTCTACCGCGTGGCACACTTGCAATTAGGACTAATATTGATGAAAGAATATTCGTTCCTAAATATAACGATATAGTTGGATGTTTTATAAATAATATTTTTCTTATATCGAGTGTTTTTGAGAGAGCCACTTTATCTGATTATATTCTTCAAAATAGCGCCGATATTATAAAATCAATTAAAAATGCTATCTCTTTTCCTGATGTGGTTACATTAGACAGCAGCTTAATAAAAGATTTGTCAGAAGTTCATTTCAATCTTGAAACTGAAGAGGTTGATGATTACCCTTATGAGCACACATTTATTCATTCTCATTCTGGTCAAGTTAAGCAAGGGCTTTATTTTGAATTAGATGTAAAGGGTGATGAAATTTATTGTAGGGTTGAATATAAAAACTCTATATATGATTTATATTTAATCGAATCTTTGGTGGATGGATATAAAGAGTTAGTAAGTTCGGCTAAATCTAATTTGAATAAAAATATCCTAACTATACCACTGCTTAATAGTGAGAAATCTAAACAAATATTAACAGACTGGAATGACACGAGTGCTTCTTATCCAAAAGATAAAACTATTTATCAATTATTTGAGCAGCAAGTTAAGAAAAATCCTGATAATATCGCAATAGTTTTTGAGGATCAGAAATTAAGCTATAAAGAGCTTAATCAAAAATCAAATCAATTAGCTCGCTTCATTCGAGCTAAATATAAAAAACAAAATAAAAAAGATTTAACGCCAGATAGTTTAATTGGTTTATGTATAGAAAGATCACTAGATATGATAATTGGTATATTAGGGATCTTAAAAGCAGGAGGTGCTTATGTGCCACTTGATCCTGATTATCCACAAGATCGCTTAGAGTATATGATCGAAGATTCACACGAAGGCCTAATAATTACGCAAAAAGATATATTATCAAAAGCTGGATTTTTAGATAAGATACATCTTGATGAGTTATTAGTAATAGATAGTGATGATGTAAAAGCTGATCTTTTAAAACAAAGTGCTGATAATTTAGAGCAGGTTAGTGGTCCGAGTAGCTTGGCTTATGTAATTTATACTTCTGGGTCTACTGGCAAACCTAAGGGGGTTATGTTAGAACATGATGGAGTTATTAACAGAATAAATTGGATGCATAAAGAGTATGGATTAAATAAGAATGATAAAATTTTACAAAAAACCCCTTTTAGTTTTGATGTGTCTGTTTGGGAGTTGTTATGGGCTATTACATACGGGGGTCAGTTAGTATTTGCCAAGCCAGAAGGTCATAAAGATCCAGGGTATCTACTCGAATCTATTGAGAAATATGGTATTACCAAAATGCACTTTGTGCCTTCAATGCTGCAAGTTTTTATGGGTTATATTGAAGCAGGTAATTTATCATTCTCCAAACTTAGCTCATTAAAAGATATTTTCTGTAGTGGTGAGGCGTTACCATTGCCTTTAGCTAAGATGGTTTTAGATAAATTATCTTTAAAACTTAATAATTTATATGGACCAACCGAGGCATCTATTGATGTAACTTTCTATGATTGCGCTGGTTTAGCTAAGAGTGATTTGGCCAGTGTCCCTATTGGAAAATCAATAGATAATACTCAATTATATATATTGAATAAAAATCTAACCGCATGTCCAATGGGGGCACAGGGAGAGTTATATATAGGAGGTGCAGGTCTTGCTAGAGGATATTTAAATCAAGAAGAATTAACCAAAGAGAGATTTATTACTAATCCATTTGTTAACGAATCAGGTTCAAGTCAATCAGATAGAATTTATAAAACTGGGGATTTAGTAAGGTGGCTACCCGATGGTAATGTTGAATATTTAGGGCGAAATGATTTCCAGGTTAAAATTCGAGGCTTTAGGATAGAACTTGGTGAAATTGAGAATGTACTAGCTAAGCATGGCAGCATTTCACAAGTTAGTGTTATAGACAAAGAAAAAGAAGGACAAAAATATTTAGCAGCCTACTATGTCATAGCTAAAGATACGAAAGCTCCAGAAATTGATCATTTAAAATTTTATTTATCGGAAACTCTTCCTGATTATATGGTGCCAACGGCTTTTGTAAAATTAGATGAGATGCCCCTTACTCCAAATGGTAAGATTAATAGGCGCGCTTTGCCTGAGCCTGATATGAGTTTGATGGGTGAGGAGTATGTTGCAGCTTCTGATGATATAGAAGAAAAGTTAATACAAATTTGGCAAGAAATATTGAAGTTAGAAAAAATTGGTATTTATGATCAATTTTTTAATCTGGGCGGTAACTCATTATTAACAATACAATTGCAATCAAAAATTAAAGATGCATTTAATATTGATTTGAGTATTGCTGATATCTTTCAATATCCTACTGTCTTTGCTTTTGCTGAATTTGTTAGAGGTAAATTAGGTGTTTCTAAGAAAACAAAAGAAAAGCAAGTTAAAAAAGTCAGAAGAGGATTAGGTTCAGATCAAGCAGGGTCACGAGATATCGCAATAATAGGATTAGCATGTCTAGCTCCTGGAGCAGATAATCATAAAGAGTTTTGGAAGAATTTAGAAAATAGTGTTGAATCTATCAGGGATTTAACTGATGAAGAATTATTATTAGCAAATATTGATGAAAAGTTATTAAATGATGCTAATTATGTGAGGCGCGGTGGGTTTGTTGATAATTTAGAATTTTTTGATGCTAGATTCTTTGAATACACGCCTTTAGAGGCTAAAAGTATTGATCCACAAATGCGTCATTTCTTTGAGTGTGCTTGGAGTGCATTAGAAGATAGTGGAGTTATTATGAAGCGTAGCGAGCTTAGTGTAGGAGTATATTCAGGTAAAGGGTATAACCAATACCTCATGGATAACATCATGAATAGCCCTGATGTTATTAGTGCACTGGGTTTGTGGGGTATCAATGTAAACAATCATTATTTGTCATCTAAAGTTTCCTATCATTTTAATTTGGATGGACCTAGTGTTGATATTAACACAGCCTGCTCTACGGGTTTGGTTAGTGTGAAGCTTGCTATTGATGGTATTTTAAATGGTGAGTGCGATATAGCATTAGCAGGAGGCGTGACACTAAATCAAGAAATAGGTTATTTATATCAAGAGGGGATGATTGCATCTCCGGATGGGCATTGTCGAGCATTTGATGAGAAAGCTAAAGGTACAGTTGACGGCAGTGCTGTAGGTGTGCTTGTATTAAAACACCTAGATGATGCATTGGCGGATAATGATCAAATTTATGCTGTAATCAAAGATACTGCTATTAATAACGATGGCTCTACAAAAGTTGGTTATACAGCACCAAGTGTTGAAGGGCAATCTAATGTAATACGAGATGCTATTGAAAAATCAGGGATAGACCCTGAGACTATTTCATTCATTGAAGCACATGGTACGGCAACGCCATTGGGTGATCCAATTGAGATATCAGCGTTAACTCAGGCTTATAGAAATTTCACTGATAAAAAACAATATGTAGCCATAGGGTCTGTTAAAACTAATATTGGGCATACAGATACAGCAGCTGGTGTAATGGGCTTAATTAAAACAGCGTTAGCATTAAAGCATAAAAAAATTCCAGCAAGTTTGCATTTTAATAAAGCCAATCCAGAGATTGATTTTGAGAATAGCCCATTTTTTGTGAATACTGAGCTACGAGAGTGGGAAGTGCCAGAAGGTATACCAAGGCGCGCTGGGGTAAGCTCGTTTGGTATAGGAGGAACCAATGCGCATGCTATCTTAGAAGAAGCACCAGAAAGGAGTATATCTAGTGAAAGCCGTAAGCAGCAGTTATTCTTATTATCTGCCAAAACTGATACTTCTGTAAGTGCATATGCTGATAAGTTAGCTAATTTCTTAAAAGAAAATAAAGCTGATATTAAATTATCCGATGTTGCTTATACACTGCAAGTTGGTCGAGATAGCTTAAAGCACAGAAGATGTTACGTCTCAGGATCTTTTGATCAGGCAATAGATGTGTTAGGTAAAAAGGCTGTTAAAGCACAAACTGGAGAAATATTACAAGAAGGAGTAACGCCTGAAATTATATTTATGTTTTCAGGGCAAGGAGCGCAATATGTAAATATGGCAAGAGGCTTGTATGAGCAAGAGCTGTCATTTAAAGAAGTTGTTGACCAGTGTTGTGGTATTTTAAAATATCAAGCAGGGCTTGATTTATTAGAAGTTTTATATCCTGAAAATAAAGGGGATATTAAAGTTGCTACGGATAAAATTACTCGAACTAATTATGCTCAACCGGCTTTATTTGTGATTGAATATGCTTTGGCTAAACTTTTAATGCATTGGGGTGTAAAGCCTAAAGCTATGATTGGTCACAGCGTTGGTGAGTATATTGCAGCGACTATCGCTGGTGTATTTGAGCTAAAAGACGCCCTATTACTAGTTGCAACTCGTGGTAAGCTGATGCACGGGATGCCAGCAGGTAGTATGTTATCTGTTAATTTAGAAGAAGCTAAGCTTAAAGATTTATTGCCTAAAGATTTAAGTTTAGCTGCAGTTAATTCACCAAGTTTATCTGTAGTATCAGGTGAGAGAAAAGCTATAAAAGATTTCAAAGATAAATTAGATAAGAAGGATATTTCTTGTACTTTATTACATACATCACACGCGTTTCATTCACCTATGATGCAAGGCGCTGCAAATGAATTTTTGAAAATTGTGAAAAAAGTTAAAAAAGATGCTCCTAAAATAGGATTTGTCTCTAATTTAACTGGGAATATGATAACTAAAGAGCAAGCAGTGAGTGATCAGTACTGGGTAGATCATTTATTAAATGCAGTATTATTTGATAAGGGCGTAAGTCAGTTATTAACAGATAAATTAAGCTGCTTAGTAGAAATAGGTCCAGGCAGAACACTTTCTACTTTTGCATTGCAAAATAAAACCAAATCTAAATCACATCATATTTTAACAAGTGTTAGACATATAAAAAATGAAATGGATGATTTAGCAATGTTATTAAATTTAGTTGGAAGATTATGGGTTGCTGGAATTGAGATAAATTATACTAAGTTTTATGAACAAGAAAAACGTAATAAGATATCTATTCCTACTTATTGTTTTGATCATGAGCGATATTGGGTTGAGCCTCAAAAACAAGAGCTAGCGCAAGGATCTCATGATGCTTTATTAGCTAAAAATCCTGATATTACGCAATGGTTTTATGAGCCTAACTGGGAGAAAAAACGCTTATTATTAAATGAGGATGATTCATCTATAAGGAAAGGCCATGTATTAATTTTAGGAGATTCCTTAGGGCTATCAGGTAAGATTATAAAAGCTTTAGCTAAATGCGACTATTCATTTATTAAGGTTTTACAAGGAGATAAATTTGCGCAAAAAGATAAACATAATTTTGTTATAAATCCGAATAATTTTGATGATTATGGTAAGTTAGTTCAAGCAATAAAAGACGAAGATATTGATTTAAAATTCATTATTCATACTTGGCAATTTACGGACAAATTTGATTCTAATTTAACAATAGAAAATGTAGAAACTGATTTAGAGATAGGTTATTACAGTTTGCTAAGTTTGATGAAATCTTTATTTAGTCATGGTTTTATGGACAAGATGAGTTGTAAAGTATTAGGTAATCATGTAAGTAATGTCTTAGATGGTGAGTTAACATCGCCACAAAAAGGAATGATCCAAGCTCTTGTTCAGGTAATTCCACAAGAATATTCACAAGTTAAATGTCAGCACATTGATGTAACAGGCATAAATTTAGATAATTCTCAGATATTAAATAATGTTTGTAATGAAATAACATCTGAATCTTCAGATAGAATTGTGGCTTATCGAGACAAGCAACGTTGGATTAAAAAATATACTAAGTTAGAGCTACCAAAACAAACTCCAAAACCGGTTTTATTGAAAGATAAAGGAGTGTATTTAATTACAGGAGGCTTGGGGAATGTTGGTTTGTTAATGGCAAATTATATATCCAAACGAGTTAAGGCTAATATTATATTAATGGGTCGATCTGAATTTTTAGCCGAGGATGCATGGAGCAGTTATTTGAAAGAAAACGAAGCAGATGCGAATGATATCACTGCTTTTAAAATAAAGAGATTGCAAGAGATTAAAGCATTAGGGTCTGAGGTTAGGCTTGTGCGCGCGGATGTTAGTGACCAGGGCCAAATAGCGGATGTCTTAACTAAATTAAAACAGGAATATGGTGAAATTAATGGTGTTATTCATAGTGCTGGGGCTTTAAATAAAGATTTATTCTTACCATTAAATGAAACTGATAACAATAATTGTGAGAAACATTTTCAACCTAAAGTACAGGGGACTTTATCATTATCAAATGCGTTAAACGAGGTTTTAGCAGATAAGCCACTAGATTTTTGTATTTTAATGTCTTCATTATCAGCAGTGATAGGGGGGTTAGATTTCTCTGCTTATTCTGCAGTTAATTACTTTCTAGACCATTTTGCCGATTTAAATCAAGCTAGCCCAAATAAATTTACTAGTATTGATTGGGATGGTTGGTTGTCGATTGAAGCGGATGATTCGTGGGAGTATTCTATAAGCGGCTCTGAGGGGGATCAGTTATTTAATTATTTATTAACTTTAATAAATGCAGGGTTGCATCAATTTGTTGTATCTACAGGAGATTTAGATACCAGGATAGCTAGAACGGATTTATCTGCTTTATCTGATATAGAGCAAGAGGAAGCAGTAAAGGTAGAAAATGCATCAGATATAAAAGTAACAGTTTCCAATATTTGGAAAGAAATACTTGGGGTTGAGGATGTTGATGATGATGATGATGACTTTTTTGAATTAGGAGGGCACTCTTTATTGGCAACGCAGTTGATAGGTAAGCTAAGAAAGATATTCGGTATAGATTTGTCGGTTAAATTTGTGTTTGAGAATAAAGCGTTAAGTGAAATGGTTTCTGCAATTGATTTAATGTTGAGTATCAAATCAGGATTTAACGGAGGCAGTGGAGATGGAGAAGAAAGAGAGCAGATTGATTTATAGAGGTATTGAATTATGAATGTTTTAAGTTTATTAAAAAAATTGAAGCAAAATAATATTGAATTGATTTCAAAAAATGGGGGATTGTCTCTTGATGCACCTAAAGGATCAGTGACGCCTAAGTTATTGCAAGAAATAAAAGATAATAAGGCTGAGCTAATTAGTTTCTTATCTTCTGATATAAAACAAACACAGAATATTCCAAAAATCAAAAAAGTATCAGACCACGTATATCCTGTTTTATCTGCAGCACAAGAAAGACTTTGGTTTTTGAGTGAGTTAGAGGCCCAAAGCAGTTCTGCTTATAATCAGTATATGGCTTTTTTATTAAATGGAGACGTCTCCTTAGAAGCGTTAAGACGGTCTTTTTCTGAATTAATAAAAAGACACAGCATTTTAAGAACTAAATATAAAAAAAGTTCTGTCGGATTAGCTGAGCAGGTTATAGTTGATGATTATGATTTTAATATAAACCATCAAAAAGTGATGAGTAAGGATGAGGCTGAAGCTATATTTGCAAAATCAATAGCGGAACCATTTAATTTAAACAAGTTGCCATTTATTAGGGTTCATTTACTTGAGTTATCACCTAAAGAGTTTATTTTAATTATTATTCAGCATCATATAGTTACTGATGGTGTATCAGCTGGTATTTTGATTAATGAGCTCTCTGAGTTCTATTCAGCATGTATAGATAAAAAGCCTCCAGGTTTACCCGAGCTGCCAATTGAATATATTGATTATGCCTATTGGGAAAAAGATGAATTTAAAATAGATAGTTATAAAAGGAAGCAAAAGTATTGGCTTGATAAGCTGGCGGGTTTTGAAGATCTACAGTTGCCTTTAGATAAATCTCGGCCTACCGTGTTTTCTTATAAAGGAAAAGATATTAATTTTGAATTAGATAAAAAATTATCAAGCGAACTAAAAAATTTAGCTAAGACAAAGGGTATGACATTATATCCATTACTGCTAAGTGCCTTTAATATACTTTTAAGCAAGTATTCAGCACAAGAAGATATTATAGTAAGTACAGTGGTTGCAAATAGGAGTCACGAGAATCTACAGAATATATTAGGTTTCTTTGTTAATACTTTGGTTTTGCGTAATGAAGTTGTTGGTGATCAAAACTTCGATGATTTTTTAAGTAAAGTATCATCTAATACGATCAATGCCTTTTCAAATCAAGAAGTCCCATTTGAAGAACTCGATAATTCATTAGGTATTCCTAGAAATACTAGTCGCAATCCAATATCACAAGTTATGTTTATCTTACAAACAGCAACTAGTGATATGAGTTTTAATATGGCTGGGGCGCAAGTATCCTCATATTCTTTTGGATCATATGATATTGCAAAGTTTGATCTTACTTTAGAGATGTTTGAATCTAGTGATTTGATTTCAGGAAATTTTAATTATTGTACGGATTTATTTAATCAAGAAACCATAGAGCGTATATCACGTAATTTCGAAAGATTATTGGGCTCAATAGTTGAAAATAGTAGTGAGAAAATTAAAGATTTAAGGATCTTAACCGACGAAAGACGCAAGCAAATATTAATAGATTGGAATGACACGAAGGCGCCCTATCCAAAAAATAAAACCATATATCAATTGTTTGAAGAACAAGTTAAGAAAAATCCAAATAATATAGCTGTAGTATTTGAAGATGAGAAATTAAGTTATAAAGATCTTAATAAAAAATCGAATCAATTAGCGCACTTAATTAGAGTTAAATATAAAAAACAAAATAAAAAAGACCTAAACCCCGATAGCTTAATTGGTTTATGTATTGAAAGATCTTTTAACATGATAATTGGTATCTTAGGGATTTTAAAAGCGGGAGGCGCTTATGTGCCACTCGATCCTGATTATCCACAAGATAGATTAGAATATATGATTGAAGATAGCCATGAAGGGTTAATAATTACTCAAAAAAATATTGTAGCTAGAGATGGGTTTTTAAATAAGTTGCATCATGACGAGTTATTAGTAATTGATAGTGATGAGGTTACAGCTGAATTATCTAAACAAAGTAATGCTAATTTAGAGAAAGTTAGTGGGCCGGATAGTTTGGCTTATGTGATTTATACTTCGGGATCTACTGGTAGGCCTAAGGGTGTATGATAGAACATAGTGGTGTATGTAATTTAGCAAAAATAGTTATAGATAATTTTGATATAAAATCTAAAACTAAGGTTTTACAGTTTGCTAGTATTTGTTTTGACGCTTCCGTATATGAATATTGTGGCACATTGACTTGTGGAGGCTCATTGCATCTTTTATCAGATAGTGAGTTGCCACCACATAAGAGTATAGATTCAATATTATTAGAGAAGGAAATTGAGGTTGCAATGTTGCCTCCTGCACTTCTTGAGACAGTAGAACAGATTAATTTGCCAAAACTAAGAACAGTTGTCTCTGGTGGTGATCGTTTGACGCCAGAAGTTTTTGAAAAATGGAGCAAGGGTCGTAGGTTAATTAATGCATATGGACCAACCGAATCAACAGTATGCTGCAGTATGGGTATTTGTGAAGATAAAATTAATATCGGAAAAGCAATTAATAATAAAGAGTTATATATTTTAGATAATAATCTAAACCCTAGCCCCATAGGAGCCCCCGGTGAATTACATATAGGAGGAGCAGGCCTTGCTAGGGGCTATTTGAATCAAGAAGAGTTAACCCGCAAGCGCTTTATTCCAAACCCATTTGCAAAAGAGTTAGGCTTGCCAGAATCAGATAACATCTATAAAACAGGAGATTTAGTAAGATGGTCATCCGATGGAAATATCGAATATTTAGGTCGAACTGATTTCCAAGTTAAGATTAGAGGGTTTAGGATAGAGCTAGGTGAAATAGAAAATGTATTAGCCATGCATAAAAATATTTCTCAAGTTAGTGTTATAGACAAAGAAAAAGATTCTCAAAAATATCTAGTTGCTTATTATGTGATAGCTAAAGATAAGAAAGCCCCAGGAATTGATGATTTACGAGATTATTTGTCACTAACTTTGCCAGATTACATGGTCCCACCTGCTTTTGTTAAATTAGATGATATGCCACTTACTCCAAATGGCAAGATTAATAGGCGTGCCTTACCTGATCCTGATATGAGTTTAATGGGTGAAGCATATGTTGCACCTAGAAATAAAATTGAAAAGCAGTTGGTTCAAATTTGGAGTGATATTTTAAAGCTAGATAAAGATAAAGTGGGCATATGTGATAGTTTCTTTACTTTGGGTGGGCATTCATTATTAACAATACAGTTAGTTTCAAGAATCAATAAAGCCTTTTGTTTATCTGTTACGGTGTCTTGGGCATTTAAAAATTTAACTATAGAGAATCAATCTAAATCTATTACACAAGACTCATCGTTACAAGAGCACAGGCCAATCCTGAAGTTAAAAGGAGTTGGTGGGGAAAGGGCATCGTTATTTTTAGTTCACCCCGGGGCTGGCGGTGGTGGCGCCGAAACATATTTGGATTTTGCTACATTATTTAATATAAATAAACCCGTATTAGGAGTTTATGGCGTTGAGCCTTATAATTTATATAGTGTTAGTAAACCAATTAGAGATTTAAAGCTACTGGCTAAACAATACATTAAGTATATGAAACATATTCAACCTAATGGACCATATTTTATAGGAGGCTGGTCTTTGGGGGGTACTATTGCTTATGATATTGCTAATCAACTTGAAAATAAAAATGAAATAGTCTTGGGTGTATATTTGATTGATACTATGGCTTTTACCCAACAACTCTGGAAAAAAACATTTAGATATATGGTTGGAGATGACTTCGTTAAG
>JBLIDR010000019.1:0-10852 GCA_047632655.1 Francisellaceae bacterium
CACCTAGCAAGCTAAATAAAAAATTGGAGAAATGAAATGAGTAATGAAAAAACTGAATTTGTGAGTTAGGGCACTCCTAGTGAGTTGATTTTTGATAGTGGTAATAGCTATCAAAAGAAAGAGGTATTTCGCGGTGATTATAAAAGACCAGAGGAAATAAAGGCTGTACGTGAAAAGAAAAAACTTGAAAAGAATGATGCACCTATTGAGGAGCCAGATAAACAAGATTAGGACAAAGTTTGAGTACTATTATCATGGCAGCATAGTTCAGGTGAATATGCTGCTAGCTTAAAAGTAATGAGCAATTATTACTTTTTAAAACTGCCATTTTATTAACTAGAAACAGTAGTTATTAAGTTCATGAAGAAAGCTTAAGCCTTCCAGAATAGACTTTTGTATGTAGCTATATCCAAACTGATTTACATTGGGGGGTAACAATCATCACATCCGCCTAGTGACTTCATCTAAAGTAGTTTTTTATGAAAATCGGATAGTTATAGTCAAACTATTAATAAGGTGATAATGTTGCTGAATAAGTTGTAATCTAGTGAATCAAAAGATGTTTTTCTTTTGGTTGATACAAATCAATACAGCATTGTTATGTTGTCTTACAGTTGTTTCCTTATATTTATATAATATATCAGCCACTTCTCAGCTTCGAGTTAAAGGAATAATTTGTAATTGCTATGGAAGTACTGCACTAAGTCATCTACTTTCCAGTATTTTAAATTCTTCTCTTTACCTCTTTTTTGTTCATTAGTGAAATATTCAAATTATAGAATATTAACAGCCAAAATTGGAAGAATTATGCAATTAATTTTAGAAAATCCATACCGAGTTTTAGGGCTACCTATTACAGCTTCTGATAGAGAAATTGCTAAGCGAGGAGATGATCTCGCTATGTATATTGAAATGGGAATGACTAAAAAATTTGAGCATGATTATTTATTCGATACCAATGCAATCTCAAGAACAAAAGAATCACTTCAACGTGCAATAAGTCAATTGGAATTAGGAAGTCAGAAAATTTTTCATTCTATCTTTTGGTTTTCGAATGCTAATAGTGTTGATCAGTTGGCATTTGAATTAGTTAAAGAAGGAGAGTTAGATAAAGCCAAACAATTTTGGTTAAAGCAAACCTCTAATGAAGTAAATCCAAAAAATGCATCTAACTATCGTAATTTTGCCATCTTTAATATATTACAACTCAATACCAATGAAGATGATTATCTCGAATGCTTTATTAAACAAGGTAAGTCATTATTCCAAGGAAGTAGCCCTAGTAATGATGATAATCTTCTTCAAAAGATAGGTGGAGATAATAATCGCTTAGGGCAAAGTGATATTCAATTATTTTTGATGGAAGAGTTTCAAAAGCATATTTTTAGTAAATCTAATGGGTATTCTAGTGAGGGTATAGAAAAAGATTTTCTGGATATATTTAGTGATGCAGATGAGAGTATAAGAACAAAAGCGATAAAAAAATTTACAGAGGAGCCGATTCATAGGATAGAAATCGCGGTTGAAGAATGTAAGAAAAAAAGAGTAAATGACAATTTGAAAGCCTATCCCGCAGCCGATGCCTTGTTAGTATCTGCTCAAAAACAGCTTACGATTCTTGAAAAAACTTTATCAAAACAAGACATACATTATCAGTTTATAGCAGATAAAGTTGCGGATGAGTTATTGGCATGTTCAACGAGTTATTATAATTACACTATTAAGCAAGATGATAGTTGTAAACCTCTTGATATTGCTGAAAAAATATCATTTTGGGCCAAGACGATTGCTGTAGGGCTTGAAATAAGAAGAAAAATTTATGACGACTTAGATACTATAGCAGACCTTAGAAAGCAGGCATTAGTTGAACCTTTAATAGATGAAATTTCTTTGGCTTTAACAACATTACCTATATTTAATTTAATAACACTAAACCAAATTGAAAGCATCCCTATCACATTGACACGTTTCATAAACACTGGCTTGCCTGCATTAAAAAGTATAAAAAATATAAATAGAAGTGAATACTGTAAATGGTCTGAAGTTTTCATAAATGTCGTTTTAAATTACAGTATTTTATATGGTAATAAAGCTAATAAACCGAATTATGCTGACGTGATCAAAGTACTAGGTAATGTTGAAGATCTTCCAATGCCAAGTGACTTGGAAAAAAGGTTTAATGAAAACTACAACATTTTAAGATCTAATAATGAACAGCAGAAACCATCTTCAGGTGGTTGTTATATCGCTACTCTCGTTTACGGTGATTACGACTCACCAGAGGTACTTGTTTTAAGAAGATTCAGAGATAACGTTTTAGCTAAATCCATAGTAGGGCAACTATTTATTAAATTCTATTATTCAACTTCACCTAGCTTAGTTAAGGCGCTTAAAAATAGACACTTTATTCAAGATGGTATTAGAAAAATACTAAACGCAGTAGTTAGAAGGTTATCGAAATGAAATTAAAAAAACAAAAGCAAAGCTTAGCTACGACATTATTACTGACATCAATTATATTGACTGGCTGTGTTAATACCGCTAATTCAAATAATGAAAAAGAGCCATTACAAACAATACAGCCAGCCAGTATTGACGCAAACAGTCAAAAAAACACTCCTTTGGCTGAAACTAAAAGCACAATAATACAAGATATTGAAAGCCAAATTAAGTCGCTTGAAAGTACGATTAAAACTTTAAATGCCGACAATGCTCGCCAGTCACAACGAAGTGAACAATATCAACACATCAGTAGTGAAAGTGAGGCTAATTCACTTGCGGCTGATAAGTTGCAAATACAAGTTGAACGATTGAAAGAACAAATGGGTCAACTTAAAGAAAGTAATAGTGCGGATATCTCTTCATTAAAGGAGGAAGTATTAGTTCTTGAAGAGAATATAAAACAATTAAACCAAGTTATTTACAACAAAGAGCAACTTAGCCAAGTCAATAAAAACAATGTACTTGAGTTAACTAATACTGTTGAGGGCTTAAGTAAATTAATTGATGAAACCAATGCTGATATTAATAGCTATCAAAATACATCTAATGACGAGCACGCAACAGATATTAAAAGCTTATGGATGGGTTTGATTGCTTTGCTGATATTAACGTTAGGTTTATTGATTGGTTTTATGCTATTTCGTAAAACAACCAAAGCTGAATTATCTGCTACTAAACACAACTTAGATTCAGAGTGTAACAAGCTTGATTTAAAGCTAACTGAGTTACTTGAGTCTCAAGTTGAAACAATGACATTGCTTCAAACTCAAAATGATAACGATGTTCAAACAAGTACTGCGGTAAATCAAGATCATAGTATACCTTTTAAGGTGTTAACTGAATTACATCGTATGAAGCTTAGAATTACAACAATACCGGAAGGCACTAAAGGGGTAAAACCTTTAGGGAAAGCTATATCAAGGATAGAAGAAAGTTTAATGGAAAAAGGGTATGAAATCGTTGACTTGTTAAACCAACCTTATGTAGATGGCATGACAGTTAATCAAGAGTATTTGTTTGATGAAAGTTTATCTGCTGATGAACGGGTTATCTCAAAAATTGTTAAACCACAAATTAATTTCAATGGGATAATTACCCAAGTTGCTGATGTAATTGTAAGTATAGGAGAATAAAATGGCGAGAATAAAATTTGATTACGGTATAGATTTAGGCACAACAAATTCGGCAATAGCTTTAATGGATGGCGATAAGCTTAAAATAATAAAAAGTGAACGTTATCAGAAGGATACTACTCCATCGAGAGTTGAATTCACCAAAAAATCTATACGTGTTGGTGATTCTTCAGAAATATTTAAAAAAGGTTCTATAGTCGGATTCTCTGAATTTAAAAGAACTATGGGAACAGATAAAGCTTACAAAACAGATTTAATGGTAGAGCCTTATAACTCAGAGCAACTTTCTGCAGAAGTGCTTAAAGAATTAAAAGGTTATGTCAAAGACGAAGCTATATCAGCGGCCGTTGTCACTGTTCCAAATCAGTTTCGGCAGAATCAAGTTGATGCTACTAAAAGGGCTGCGGAGTTAGCCGGATTTCAATGTTGCATTCTTTTGCAAGAACCTATAGCTGCGTCAATGGCTTTTGCCGCTGAATCTGAAAGTATGAATGGTTATTGGATTGTTTTTGATTTTGGTGGAGGTACTTTTGATACAGCATTAATGAAAGTTGATGAAGGTATTATGAAGGTTGTTGATACCAGTGGAGATAATAATCTAGGTGGAAAAGATATTGATCTCGCTATTGTTGATCAAATACTAATACCAAAATTAAAAGAAGAGTATGCAATTGATGAATTACAAGCGGACGCAGAATTTAGGTTAGCTTTAAAAAGTGTTGCAGAAACAATAAAAATAACTCTTTCTTCAAAAAATGAAATTGAATTGAGTTCTGTGTTTGCATTTGAAGATGATAATGGAGAAGAGATTGATTTTGAAGAGTCAGAGGTCTTTGTTTCTTTAACTGAATACGAAAAAGTTGTTACACCTATATTTCAAAAGGCGATTGATTTAACGACTGACTTATTAAAAAGAAATAATTTAGCGGATGATTCTCTAGGTGCAATATTATTAGTTGGTGGCCCTACTTTTTCTCAAACCTTACGTAGAATGATGAATGAAAAATTCTCTACAAAGATTGATACTAGTATAGACCCTATGACATCTGTTGCTAGAGGTGCTGCAATCTTTGCATCTACTTGTTCAATACCTGAAGAGAGTCAAGTAAGAGATTTAGCCAAAGTACAATTAAACTTTATGTACCCAGATACCACGGTTGAGATTGAAGAAAACCTTGGTGTTAAAATAGCGCGAGATAAAACCGAAGGCGATGTACCTGATAAGGTTTGGCTTGAAGTTGCACGAGGTGACGGTGGTTGGTCAAGTGGCAAAGTTGAGGTGGAAATGGCTGAGATAATTGAAATTCAACTATTAGCAAGTAAGGCTAATGTCTTCAATTTTACCTTAACTGATGAACACGGAACTAAGTTGCCGTGTGAGCCTGAAAGTATAACTATTATTCAAGGGTTGAAAGCAGCAAAACCTACTTTACCACACTCAATTTGTATCGACTCTATTATCACAGGAACTGGGCGTCAGCGTCTTGTTTGTTTAAATGGTTTAGAAAAAAACAATACATTACCAGCAGTAGGAAAGAGAACATTCAAAACACAGAAGACAATTCGCCCGGGTAATTCAAGTGATATTATTACCATTCCAATTATTGAAGGAGAGGAAGGACAGCAATCAAAGTTAAATCATTGTTGTGCTGTAGTCGTTATCTCAGGTAGCGATTTGCCTTCACTTTTGCCTGAAGGGAGTGATGTTGAAATCACTCTGAAGAAGGATGAATCCGGTTTAATAGAAATTGAAGCCTATTTACCATATATAGATGAATCAATTGAAAGAAAAATGGAGCAAACCCTAGATACTCAACTTTCTGAAATTGACCTGCATACACTTCGTAGTGAAATTAAAAAATCTTACCATGCTTTGTCGTTTATCGAAAAAGTAGATACCTCTAGTTTAGAACAAGAGCTAGGTGCACTCTCTGAACGTTTAGATGCTTGTAACGACGACTATGATAGTAAGTTAACCATTTCAGAACATTTAAATGATGTTTTGAAAAAAGTAGATCTAATAGAAGACTCCGCTGAGTGGCCTAAAGTAAAAGAAGGTTTAGAAGAAGCTCTAGAAGGAGTCAAAGATACAAATGAAGAATATGGTAACGAAGAGACAACTAACCTATTGAGACAGTTAGAAGTATCAGCTCGTGATGTAATACACCAAGAAAATATAAAATTAGCCAATGACTTGTTAGAACAAATTCATGCGCTTAGTTTTGCGTTGATTCGCCAAGATACAGGGCTATGGATCAGTTATATTAAAGGTTTTGATGATGACTTTCATACACAGCAGTGGTCCAATGAAGGGCAAGCTAGAGAGTTACTTAATCAAGCTAAATATATTATTTCAACCCAACCTTCTCGCGATAAACTAGAAGATATTGTTATTGAATTATTTGGGTTGTTGCCTAATAAAGAGCAACCTGTGGTTAATGCAACCGATTCGAGCTTATTGCTTAGCTAGTTATTATGACAATCATCAAAAGTACCCTACTTAAGAAAGGTGACGTTATAAATAACACGTATGTTGTTGAGTGCTTTATTGACAATGGTGCTTTTGGTGATGTTTATCGAGTAAATCATAAGTTTTTGGGCGTACAGGTTTTAAAGGTATTAAAAAAAGAGTTTGTTGATAATACCAATTTAACAACGCTCACCAATGAAGCGTTAATTCTCTCTCGGTTAACGCATAAAAACATTGTAAGGGTATTTGAAGCGAATACCTTTCGCTTTGAAGATAAGTCATATCACTTTATTACCATGGAGTTTATCTCTGGTGAGTCGTTAAATCAGTTAATGAGGCGCAAGATAAGTTTATCTGTTTCCTCATGTCTCTCTATTCAAATAGAAGTTCTGCAAGCTTTGACGGAAGTTCATAACCAGCAACCAATACTTCTTCATCGTGATATTAGCCCTGATAATATTTTACTGTGTTATGACAATAAAAAACACAGAGTATTATTATCTGATTTTGGCTTAGCACAATCTGTTGACCAACTGTCAGGCATATCAAGCGCTGCTGGTAAGTATTTGTACTTTGCCCCTGAATGTTTTTGGGGAGTTTACTTACCAGCTAGTGATGTTTTCTCATCTGCGATTGTACTTTATAAAATGTTAACAGGATTGTTTCCTTGGGATTATGATTTTGATGAAATTGATGGCTCTGACTCAGAAAAAACACGTAAAACTATTGTGAAAAATCGAAAAAAGAAGATTAAACCGCCTTCCTTTTATAATGAAGAGTGTAGTGAAAACCTAGATAGCATTGTAAGCAAAGCTTTGTCTAAAGAGTTAGAAGATAGGTACTTGAATGGTGAAAGTTTTTTGAATGATTTACGTGCAGAATTACAACAATGTTTATCTAATGAATTATTTACTGAAAGTGAGATGTATTCTTATTTCTAACTAAATTTAAAGAACCAAGGAGTTGATATGGAAAATATAGCCTATCAAAAAGTATTATTTAAAACGGTTATGTGTGTAATGGCATGTGACGGTGAAATTCATGAAAGCGAAATAAAGTAAGTTGAACTGGCTTTTCAACAAACTAAATATTTTAAAAATTTAATTTTTAAAGACGAACTTGCTCTTGTTATTAATGAATTTAATGTAGATGAGAAAAAATTTGTTTGGGATTGTATTTCTTCATTTTCCGAACATAGCTTGAGTCCTGTGCAAGAGCTTCAGGTTCTTGAATTAATATTGAGAATTATTTATGCCGATGGCCGTGTTGATCGTAATGAATTAGAATTTTTGAAAATAGTAAAATCTCACCTTAATGTTTCAAATGAAATGTTTTTCAAGCGGTTTGGTGATGTTGACGGTTTGGGTGCTAACCATACTGTAGATAAAATAACAGCTAAAACTCAAGATTTTATCAGTGAATTACACTTGGCTGAACTAAGTGAGCTAGATCTTGTGAAATTGAAAGACTAGTTTTCATATTAAACTGTGGTTATTTTTGAGTCTGTTATGTTGAAGCCGATAGTTCTCGTTGGAGAACAAAGAAAAGTATTAACGTTAAATCCGATCAACCCTCTACAAATAAAAGGGGTTGCTGGTAGTGGAAAAACTACCGTTGCTATTTACAGGGCATTTCACCTTTTAGACACTCATACTGATTTTTTTGAACCCAGCGAAGTTGCCATTTTTACCTTTAATAAGTCGTTATCGGGCTATTTAAGAAGTTTAACCAATCACTTGGATAACGATAAAAATTACTCTTCTATTAAAATAATTAATTTTCATAGCTGGGCATTTTCCTTTATCAAGCAGCATGGTCTTAACCTATATGGTAAAACCATATTTGATGGTGCAGCAAAAAAAATCATTGTTAATATTACTAATAAAATGGCTAAAACGGATGAAAATAAAAGAATTTTGTCATATATCGGAGATTTCTTCCTTGATGAGATATCTTGGCTTAAAGGTAAAATTATTAGTTCTGAGCAGGAATATCTTGATACTCCACGGACAGGAAGAGGTGTAAGTAATCGCGTTACTGCGAGTGACAAAAAAGTTATTTGGAAAATTTTTATAACGTATAAAGAATCGCTGTTAAAACAAGATAAATACGATTTTGATGACTACGCGATACTTTGCTTAAAACTGATCGAAAATGCAGGCAAAAACTTTAAAACACCTTTCACGCATATTGTTATTGATGAAGCGCAAGACTTAAACAAAGCACAAATAAGTTTATTGGCTAAGTTAGTTTCTAAAACAACTAAAAGTATTACCATTATTGCTGACGCTGCTCAACGAATTTATAAGAGCGGTTTCATTTGGAAAGAAGTTGGTATTAACGTAACTGGTGGCAGAACTGTTGAATTTAAAAGGAATTATCGAAATTCAAAACTAATTGCTAAAGCTGCTCAATCTCTTCTGTCGCATGATAATGATAGTAGTGATTTTACTGCAATAGAAGTTGGCAATGAAGATGGAGAAGCTCCTTTTCTTTGTGCTTTCAATAGCTCACAAGATGAATTAGATTTTATTACAAAGCAAGTGAAACGGATTGTTGGGTCTTCACCCAAGCATAGTACTTGTGTTTTACAACGAACAGGATATAACTTAAAGGGCTTATTACATACACTATTAAGTGAAGATATTTTATGTGAAGATATTAGCAATAATAAGTCTATTGATTACTTCAATGGCAAAGTAAAGGTTTGCAAAATGCATTCTATAAAAGGCCTAGAATTTGATCACGTTTTTATTATGGGGTTAACTGACGATAACCTACCAAATAAGATGGGCTTTAGCGAAGAAGAAGATGACTTACATATAACAACAGAAAGAAGGTTGCTATATACCTGTATGACAAGAGCTTGCAAGACTCTTACCCTAACTTATGCAGGAGAAAAGTCTAGATACCTTAATGAAATAGATAAGGACTTTTTAAAGTCATTATGATGACAATTAAGGACTCTGTAGCTAATAGAAACATCAAAAACCTGTTTCACTTTACAACCATTGATAATTTTATAAGTATTTTAGAAAGAGAGTACATATATTCTAGAAAAATTATAGATGAGCTAAAGCTTTCAAATGATGGTTATTATACTGGTGATTATGTTGAACACATGGATGATCAAAGGTTAGATAACCTTACTGGGTTTATTAATTTAAGTATTTCTCGCCCTCATTGGTATTTACTTAATCAATTTCGTAAACGCACTGATTTACAGCATTTTGATTGGTGCATTATTGAGTTAAATACAAAGCCATTACTTCAAAAAAATACTCTATTTTCTGTTTGTAACGCAGCATCATTAACAGCAAAAAGATATGGGATAAAAACAGGTAAACAAGCGTTTAATCGCATGTTCCAAGATAAAGTAGTGACACCACAAAAGTGTTATGAAAGGCAAGGGATGCCAAGGCACTTTACTACAGACATTCAAGCTGAAGTTTTAGTTGAAGACAAAATTTCTATTGATGAAATTACTAATGTTTATTTAGAAAACGAAGAACAATTAATAAAGTATAAATCTGCATTTAAGTTATTAAATTTAGATACTAAGTTATTTTCGGTAAAAACAGAGGTTTTTGACAGACCCATTTTTAGATAAGACGTTTTTGGACTGCAACACCGTCAGAATTATCAATCAATCCTTCAGTAAAAACATCTATAAAATATTCTGGATTACTTAATACCTGATTTAAAATATTTGCTGATTGTAGACCTAAAAACAATGCTGCTGAGCGGGCTTGGCAGTTAAAGCTCTTACTGGGGTTAAACTCTATATCAGTGAATGAGTCATACTTGATCAACCCTTCAGCTAATTCTGGATTACGATGTAATGCGTTTATATAAATCCAATCATAGAATAATGTTTTAGGCTCTAAGGGCCATGTTTTGTTTTTGCCTTTAAAGCCTATCAAATCACCAGACTCTTTTAATCTAATATCTCGTTTAGCATCTAAGGGCGATACATAAAGTAAGTCTTTAAATGGACCACCATTTTGAAAAACTTTGGCTGCTTGGAATACGTTCTCTAGTGCTACCTGCGCTTTGTTCTCAAGTGTTACTTTTAAGTTGAATGCACTAAGGCAAGTTCCCAAGTCTATCTCACTCTTAGATGATATCTCTAGAGGGGTTATGCAAAGTTTTAA
Source organism: Francisellaceae bacterium (assembly GCA_047632655.1). Lineage (GTDB taxonomy): Bacteria > Pseudomonadota > Gammaproteobacteria > Francisellales > Francisellaceae > CAJXRW01. The sequence goes on from JBLIDR010000019.1 coordinate 10,260, forward strand.
GTCAGTTGCGGTATTATGAAACTCATAGATAGACTTTTGTTTTTGAGTCACAGCAAAACCAGAGTGCCATTTGAACGCCACTAGCTTTTCTTTCACATAAGGGAATATATTTATAGGAATGAAAATAGGTCTTTTAGCCATACTGTAACAATTAATAAAGGTTTGCCTTTAATCATACATTAATTATATGAAAAGCGAATATTTGATTGAGTAAAATTGTTTGGAATAAGTTGTTTTGCAAAAACATTATGCTCATCACCATTAAAGTTATTTATGGAAGTTCAGTGATATGGGAAATGACCTCAAGTTTTTGTTTAGAGAGGGAATTTAGTCACAAACTTTATTGATTTTTTGTGGAGTAAATCTATTGAGGCTTATAGTCTAGTCACAAACTTAATTGAAAAGTTGTGTGGTTAAAGTTCTTTATTTTTAAGAACAGAGTCACAAACTTAATTAGAGCATGACATCAGTTGTCATCTGTTAATTAAGTTTGTGAATGTTTAATTAAGTTTGAAAAATTAATTAAGTTTGTGAAACATAAAAGGCGAATCAGAAATGATTCGCCTTTTATGTTTTTATAAATACCGATTATC
>JBLIDR010000020.1:0-10821 GCA_047632655.1 Francisellaceae bacterium
GTGGTAAGTTTTTAGAGATAAATAATGACCCTTCATCAGGTCATCAGCAGTTTTATGTCTTATCAGTATCCGCTACTATACATGCTGTAACTATAGAGCCAATAACCATATCCAGTGATAATAATGTTCCTACACAAGATTCAAAGATTTATTTATCAACAACAAATATTCCTAATCCTAGTTCTAATGGGAATCAAATATTAGAAGTATATTCGAATGCCTCGGGTGATGGATTATATTCATCATTGCTTTACTTAAGTAATAACGATACATCAATAAATATTAGCACTCCTTATGAGTATGGACAATTTGGTTATGATCCTACAATTTTACCTTTAGCTGGGGATAAGTTTTTTGAAATGGATAGCAATACTATAGGTGATACAGGGAATTTAACATTATTCAGTAGCATATTGCATTAATAATTAACTTGTAAAAAATAAGGTAGCGGGAATGAGAAATATATTTAAAATTTGTGCAGTAGTTGGTATGTTTGTCGCTTTAGTTTCTAGCTCATATGCTATCACTGGATCTACACCTCAGGGTCATATATATCAACTTACCAAGTCAACTCAAATAACTTCTAACGAGGCACAGCCTACCCATCCCTTTATTGTTCCACTTGTTGGAGTTGTTCAGGTCCCGCCATCAAAAGTCCCTATGAAAGCTTATTATCTTGAAGTGAATTCAGCTCAGACAAATTCAAATGATAATCACTCAACTGCCTTTGATAGTAAGCATCTAATGTGGGGCATTTTTTCAAGAGCGACTGGATCTATAGCGCCGCACTATAATTTATTGCCATCACAAAGTTATGGTGTTGGGGTACAGCCATCGGTAATATCAACTGGAACAAATGGATATTTTATTGAAGTTAACAGTACACAAGGAGCGCAGGCTATTCAAGCATATTTAATGCATGTGACTGATCAAAAATCACAAATAAAATTACAAATTATTAGTAATATAAATATTGGTAGAGGCTCTGACCCAAGCATTTCTAGTATTGGTGATGATTATTATTTAGTTGTTTGTAACAGCACTAACAATACATTAGCTGCCTATATTTTCAAAGAAACAAATATTTCAATTAGCGAACCAAATATTATAAAAACATATGCCAATGGAAATACGCCAGCTATTGTATCACTTGGTAATGGGAAATTTTTAGAAACGAATAATAGTTATTTCTCAGGAGTAGATTACTATCTTTTGTCAGCCAGTAAAGATAATATTACGGAATCACCTCTGGTTCCATCGGGTTCAATTGCTAGGGGAGGCATTATAAATCCATATTCTAATGTAAAGCTTTTACCTGTGAATATTGCAGGAACAAGTAGTGACACAAAATCAATATTGGATTCATATTCAATGCCTAGTCCTGAAAATGGTTTATGGTCAAGGGTACTTTCTTATAAAAATAATATACTGTCAGTTGAAGCGCCCTACAAATATGCTAGATCTGGAAGTGATGCAACCATTGCACCGTTTTTAAATGGTGGCGGTATATTAGAGATAAATACTAATATGATAGGGTCATCTTCAGGTATTAGTTTGTTTGGGAGCTTGTTATATTAAAGGACTGTGAAAAATTAAACTCTACGTCTTTTCACACTTTTCATTTTTTCAGGATAAACAAATTTATGTAATCCGACTAACGCTCTAAGTTGATTCACTTCATCTGGTGTTAGTTCTTCTGCTTTGCCAATTGATAAGCCTTTAGGTAGAGTTACGTTAGCATAACTTATGCGAATTAAACGACTGACTCTAACGGTTAGTGTTTCCCATATTTTTCTAACTTCACGGTTGCGTCCTTCTTTAATAGTGCAATTGTACCAATGATTTTGGGCTTCACCGCCTTGTGATGTTACTGATTCGAACTTTGCTAATTTTCCGTCAATTTCAACACCAGCTTTAATTTTTTCAAAATTTTCATCAGAAACCTCGCCAAAAACTCTAACGGCATATTCTCTCGTTATTTCATAAGATGGATGCATTAAACGATTTGCTAGTTCTCCATCTGTGGTGAATAAAAGTAATCCAGAAGTGTTTATGTCTAATCTACCCACTGAAATCCAACGACCGGCCTTGTTGATGGAGGGTATGGCGTCATAAACAGTTTTGCGGCCTTTAGGGTCTTTTTTAGTGCAAATAATACCAACTGGTTTGTTATAAAGAATGACTCTTGATCGAGATAGAAAAACGCCTTTATTAGCTAAAGGTTTATCGTCAACAGTCACTCTGTCTGTGCTTGAAACTCTGTCACCAATCTGAGCTAATTTTTTATTTATTTTAATTCTACCGGCGATAATCCATCTTTCCATTTCACGTCTAGAGCCAAGGCCTGCGCTAGCTAATAATTTGTGGATTTTATCATTACCTATATCTTCAGAGTCTTTGGCTGCACCAGATTTGTTATTTTGATTGTTCATGTGAATATGCTTTATTTAGAATTATTCAACGTATTCTATACTAAAATGTATTTTAACGCATATTATATTGGTAACTAATTGTTAGATGAATAGTTATTGGGGAAACCTTAATCCTTCATTGCTCATACGCCAGGCAAAATGTATTTTAACCCCAATTTTACCTTCTTCAATCAATCGATTAATATCTGGTTTTGAGATGCTGAAATCTGTAGAGCCAATATCATGAGTGTTAATAAAGACGGTTCTATTCCAGTCATTACGATGTAAATGACGTTTGACTGACATGGATTGAACGAATTTCATAAATGCCTTGCCATAGTCAAGAATATTACTAATTTTTTTATATTCTTGTGGTTTATAGTATTCACGGATAGGATCATGAAGAGGGTCTAACCTGAACCCTAGTGTTTCATGGTTAAAGCAATCATTTCGATTATTATTATAATCAACTCGTTGCGCATTCTGAGGATTGTCAACAAAATCTGTTGAGTCAAAAATATCAATAGGATAATTACAAGACAAGCCGCCATCTACCATTATTTGTTCACCCTCAGATGTTTTGAGTTTGTAAGCTTTAAAGTACATAGGGATGCTTGATGAAATTCTGACAGCGTCTCTCACTTCCATGTCAGGGGTATTTGCAAAACAAAAAATCTCAGCACATGATTTTGATAAATTGGTTCCGGTGAGATATAAATTTTTTTTCCCCAGTTTTTTCAAGCCTCTAAAAGTAATATCTGGAATACCAATTTTTTCTTCAATGAAATCACTTACCCATTGGAATAAAACATCAGTTTTGTACCAACCAAAATCAGTTAAGAAGCGTGTGGAGCTCGTCAAAAAATTTCCAGAGCTGCTCACAAAACTAGAATAATCTAGCTTTAAAATAGCTTGATGTATTTCACTGGCAGTACAACCTAGAGCTAAAAACATAGCATAAAATGAGCCGGCAGATGCTCCCGCTACATTTTTTATGTTATCAAGTACTCCCATCGCTTCAAGTGACAGAATAGCACCAGTGTATGCAATGCCTCTAACTCCCGCGCCTTCAAAGACTAAATTACGAAAGGCTTTAACATTTAATTTTTCAATGAACAGGTCGCAATAATAGTTAACTTTGTCTTTATGTAGTCTCATTAGATAATGGGAAGTCGAAGAAATTGTTTTGTAAGAAAGATTTCCTATATGATTTTCATAATACTCACGGGTGGCTAAAGCAGGTGAGATATAATTATTTTTACTTTGAATTAATAATACATCTTGCCAGATGTTTTTAAATGGAATGTTAGGTATGTTGGCACGAGTATAAGCTAAATTTTTGAGAACAACTGGTCTCGGTAAATATAAGTCTTCTTTTATCCTGAGTTTATGGACTAATAGTTTTTTTCCAAAAAATGAAAATGTATTTAAAATCCATAATGGCAATAAATAGTGCCAATTATCTTTATCTAGATAGTAATTTTTAGGGTTAATCAATATCATTTTTTGTACTTGATTTGGATATAATGAGGCGAGTATTAAACTGGTAAAGGCACCTGTTCCATGGCTACAAATGATGGTGTATTCTGAACAATATTTTTCTAAAATTGCTTGAGCATCAAATATTAACTGTTGGATATTATAGGCTGAACGATGATTTGGATGGTTACTCAGTCCATGTCCAATCAAATCATAGGATACGATGTTATATTGATCACGATAATGTCGCCATTGACCACTCCATTGTCTAGCATAGCCACAGATATCATGTAAAAATAAAATAGTTTTCCGTTGATGAATATATTCATTATGATAGATGCAAATTTTTCTATTCGCTCTTAAGGGTATTTTTTTAATTACTATCGACACAACCACAATCTCACTATAAAGATAGACATATAATATTATCGTTGAAGAATTCAGATTATTCAACTGGATAAAATTAACACACTGTAGATCTTAAAGCCTAAACAAATTTTAAACCAGCCATTCTTTTAATGCTGCTTGTATATTTATAGACTCTATAATAACATGCGACAAAGATTCAATTGGTATGCTTATGTCAGTCACCGAAAAAGAAAATCAGAAGACCACTCATTTTGGATATGAAGAGGTCAGCTGGGAAGAAAAACAGGGGAAAGTTGCCCAAGTTTTTCATTCAGTTGCGGGTAAATATGATCTAATGAATGACCTAATGTCATTTGGTGTACATCGTTTGTGGAAAAGATTTACGGTCGCTAAATCACAGGTTAAAAAAGGTGATAAAGTTTTAGATATAGCTGGAGGTACAGGTGATTTGGCTTTTAGTTTTTGTCAAAAAGTTGGTCCGACTGGAAAGGTTATTTTAAGTGATATTAATCACTCTATGTTAATGGTAGGTAAAGAAAGATTAACTGATAAAGGATGTATTGGTAATATAGAGTATATCCAAGCTAATGCAGAATGTTTGCCGTTTAAAGATAATCATTTTGATATTATAACGATTGCTTTTGGTTTGAGGAATGTAACCGACAAAGGCAAAGCTTTAAGGTCTATGTATAAAAAATTAAAGCCAGGTGGAAGGTTGTTTGTTTTAGAGTTCTCAAAACCGATGATTCCTTTATTGAGTAAAGTTTATGATGCCTACTCATTTGCAGCCCTGCCATTTATGGGGAAGATAATTGCGAATGATTCTGAAAGTTATAAATATTTAGCTGAATCAATCAGAAAGCATCCAGGGCAAGAAGAACTGCTTTCAATGTTTAAAGAAGCTGGATTTGATGATCCAGGTTTCCATAACTTAACGGGCGGCGTTGTTGCTCTTCATTATGGTTATAAATATTAAGGGCCGGTTTTGCAGTTATCCAATCAATTTATTCAAGTTTTAGATTTTAGCCTAAATAAGGCCTTAAATGCTGATCCACAAAAACAACATATTATCTCTTTAACTCAATATAAAAAACTTCGGGTGACTATTTCTGATTGGAATTTAGATTTTGTTATTACACCAGAAAAAGATAAAATTTTAGTCAGTAATTTCTCTGAAAATACAATAAATAAAAACGAGGTGGATTGTTGTGTAACGGGTAAGCTATTTAATTTTATGAAGTTTGCCTCTCAAAATGATGCTCAGGTATTAATTCAATCAGGTTTGATACAACAAGAGGGTGACTTGCATGTATTACAAAATTACAAAATAGCCATGGGCGCCTTTGAGATTAGCCTGCCTGAAAGTTTATCTAAATCTTTAGGTCCCAATATATCACACCTAATGTTCACACCATTTAAAGCAGTTAATCAATGGTTTGGCCATGCCTTAAAGTCAACAAAAAAAGATATCACTGAGTATGTTCAAGAAGAGTCAAACACCTTTCCTCCGAAAGAAGAAGTTGATGATTTTTTTGATGAAATACAAGAAACAAAATTATCTTTAGATAGAGTTGAAGCAAAATTGCAAAATTATATTAAAATAAATAAAACATTTTAAGGATAGCCATGAAATCAATGGAGAAATGGTTTAGGCTTGTGTATATTGCCTATGTCTTTAATCGATATAATCTAGCAGAACTTCTCGGTAACATTCCACTTCTTAAATTACTTAAAATGGCTATGTACGTTAATCCTTTTTATTGGATTAGAAGTCGTAGATTAGCTAATTTATCAAGAGCGGAAAGATTGCGTATTGCATTAGAAACCCTCGGGCCAATTTTCATTAAATTTGGCCAAGCGATTTCAACACGTCGTGACTTAATTCCACCTCAATTTGCTACTGAATTGTCTAAACTTCAGGATAACGTTCCGCCATTTTCTAATAAGCAATCAAAAGAAATTATTGAAAAATCATTAGGCTATCCTATTGAACAGGAATTTACTGATTTTGGTCATACGCCATTAGCCTCAGCTTCTATTGCTCAAGTTCATGATGCAAAATTGCTTGATGGCACAGAAGTTGTCATTAAGGTATTACGTCCAGGAATTCGTAAGATTTTAAAAAAAGATACCGCATTATTAAAAGCTTTTGCTGAAATGGTACATCGTTATATCCCGTCATCAAGAAGGCTAAAGCCCATTGAGGTTGTTGCTGAAATTACACGTGATTTATTTGATGAGCTAGACTTAATGCGCGAAGCAGCAAATGCTTCACAGCTCAAAAGAAATTGGCAAGACAGTCCAATTCACTATGTGCCGGAGGTTTTTTGGAAGCACTGTCGAGAAAATGTTTTGGTTTTAGAGAAAGTAAAAGGGGTTCCTGCTACAAATGTTAATTACCTTAGAGAAAATGACGTAGATTTAAAGTTATTAGCTGAAAGAGGGGTTGAGATTTTTTATACTCAAGTTTTCAGGGATTGTTTTTTTCATGCTGATATGCATCCTGGAAATATATTTATTGATATAAAGAATCCGTTAGATCCAAAATATATTTCTATAGATTTTGGTATCATGGGTACATTGACTCGAGAAGATCAACAATATTTAGCGGGTAATTTTTTAGCGTTTTTCACCCGAGATTATAAACGTGTTGCTGAATTGCATATTGATTCTGGTTGGGTTCCACCTAATACACGTATTGAAGAGCTGGAATCTGCCATACGTACTGTTTGTGAACCAATTTTTGGACTTCCGTTAAGTGAAATTTCTTTTGGTTATACCCTTATGCGTTTGTTTCAAGTTGCGCAACGTTTTAATATGGAAGTGCAGCCGCAGCTGGTTCTACTTCAAAAGACATTACTCAATATTGAAGGCATGGGCAGAGAGCTATACCCAGATTTAAATTTATGGGCAACGGCTAAACCATTTTTAGAAAAATGGATGAAAAAGCATATTGGGCTTTCTGGTTTTATTAAAAGAGTAATCGATCAGACTCCCCAGTTAAGTGAAAAGTTACCAGAAGTTCCAGAGGTTTTATTAGAAATAATTGAGTCCTACAGGAATCAATTACGCACCCAAAAAATAGAATCATCACATGATCATGAGCGGGTTGAAATTCAAAAAAACCGTTCGCGTAAACGTGGATTTATGCTGGCAACAGGGACAGGATTAATCTTATTTGCAATATTATTTGGTTCTCAGCATAGTATTTTATTGCCGATTAAATCATTTTTTATGAATTACTCAGGAGTTCTTGGCATTCTCGGGGCGCTAACTGTATTATGGTATATATATACTCAGCCTGGTAACTAGGAATTTATATGTCAGTTTGTCTCTTTTGCAAAATTGTGAGTGGTGAAATACCTAGTAATAAAATTTATGAAGATAAAGAGTTTTTAGCTTTTCATGATTTATATCCAAAAGCTAAAGCCCATGCTTTGGTTATTCCAAAAAAACACATTGATAGTTTGAACCATCTACAAGAAGAAGATGAAGCTTTAATGGGTAAGATGATATTGTTGATACCTAAAATTGCAGATATGCTTGGCCAAAATGATGGGTTCAAAACTCAAATTCATACAGGAGAATCCGGCGGGCAAGAGGTTTTTCATTTGCATTATCACATTTTGGGTAACCATTAATTATTTCAATTTGAAAGATCGTAATTTAATAAATGATATGAAAATATATATCATATTCTCAAATCGTAAATGACAGGCTTTTTATCTCCCTCTAAATTCGCTATATTTAACGCCTAGTAAAATAAATCTGGTTTATTTATGTCTGAATGTTTTGATGCCTTTCAAAAATTAAAAAATCATGTTGAATCACATATTGTTGGTCAAGAAATACTAATCAATAGATTGTTGATAGCTATTCTGGCCGATGGGCATTTGTTAGTCGAAGGAGCTCCAGGTTTAGCTAAAACAAAAGCTATTTTCACTTTGTCGCAAGCAATTGATGGGAATTTTCAGCGTATACAATTTACGCCTGATTTATTACCAGCAGATTTAACTGGTTCTGAGATATATCGTCCTCAAGATGGTACGTTTGTATTCCAAGAAGGCCCTTTGTTTCATAATCTAATATTAGCTGATGAAATTAATCGAGCGCCGGCAAAGGTTCAATCGGCTTTGCTTGAAGCAATGGCTGAACGACAAATTACAGTAGGGCATACTAGTTACCCGTTGAGTGATTTATTTTTAGTTATGGCGACACAGAATCCAATTGAGCAAGAGGGTACCTATCCATTACCAGAAGCGCAATTAGATCGCTTTTTATTGCAAGTTAATATTTCATATCCTGATACACAATCTGAACTGAAAATTTTACTCTTGAATCGTGAAGAAAATATTAATACTGAAAAGTCTACTATTGAAAAATTATCTCAAAACGAGCTATTTAACGCTAGAAAAGAAGTATTATCCATGCATATTTCTGAACCGCTTGAGATGTATATCGTTGAATTAGTGATAGCCACAAGGTCACCAGGGAAATATAGTGATGTTCTGAAAGAACAAATAAGGTACGGAGTTAGTCCGCGTGCTACGATTGCACTTGACCGCTGTTCAAGAGCGCATGCTTGGTTGCAAGGTAGAGATTATGTCTCACCAGAAGATATTCAAGCAGTATTACCAGATGTGTTTAGGCATAGGATTTTAATTTCTTTTGAGGCCGAAGCAGAAGGCATTAGTACTGACGACATAATTAAAGACTTGCTGAGCAAAGTGCCTGTACCATAACTTGTTGAGATTTTTATATGCATAAAATTACTAAACATGGCTTGGTTCCTGATTTAAAAAAATTACTCGCCTTGCGATATCAAGCAGACTTTCTATCTCTTAAAGCAAAAAAAAAGGTAGCATACTTACGTTCTGGTGATCATCTGTCGAACTTTAAAGGTAGGGGGATAGATTTTGATGAGGTTCGATTGTATGATTCAAGTGATGATATTAGACACATTGATTGGCGCGTAACAGCTAGGACCGGAGTTCCGCATACTAAGTTATATAAAGAAGAAAGAGAGAGACCAGTTTTGCTTTTAGTTGATATGTCTCATTCTATGCAATTTGGTACTAAAAAAACGTTTAAATCTATTGTCGCTGCTGAGGTTGCCTCAACAATCTCTTGGTGTGCTTTAGGGAAAAAAGACCGTGTGGGTGGTTTTGTTTTTTCTGAGAATTTTCATAAACAACTTAGGCCAACAAGTGGTCGAAAAGGCATATTGAATTTCATTAATGCCTTATCAGACGAAAGGTTTAGTAGTCATAAATCAGGGCAGTCACAGAATGTTTTGATTTATTACTTAAAAAAATTACGTCAAGTTCTAAAACCTGGGACTTTGATATATGTCATTAGTGATTTTGCACAACTAAGTCTTGAAAGCGATGATTTAATTCGTCAATACATTCAAATTTGTCAGCATAATGAGATTTTAAATGTTCATGTGTATGACCCATTAGAAAAGTCATTACCTTGTGGGGATTATCCTTTTTCGGATGGCGTTAAGCGTATAAATGTTAACATTGCGGACGACAAGGCTAAACAAAATTATCAAAGTTTATATGATAATAAAATAGAGTTGTTAGATAAATTATATCGCTCATATAAGGCAGGGTATATTAATATAGCGACTAATGATGATGTGGCAAAAAAATTAAGATATGCATTACAATTGGCGCAACCATGACAAAAGAAGAGCTTCTATCACAATTAAAATCTATTCAGATACCAAGTACAGTAATTCCTTGGTGGCAAATGGCTTTTGGGTGGTACATTCTTATTGCTATTTGCTTTTGTCTTGGTTTTATTTTGTGTTATATTTTTATGAGACATAAAAGGAAGATGCGTAAGGTTATTATTTTAACCTCCGCAGCTGAAAAGATATTTAATGAGAATGTTACTAATTGTCATGTTTATGCACATCAAATCTCTCACTTGCTTAAACAAGTGGTGGTCAAATATAGCAATAAATATAATAATCGAATTTTATCAGGTAAAGATTGGAGTTCTTATTTAAAGCAAATACATACCAGTGATAATTTTGATGTATTGATTGAATGTGCTTATAATCCAAATGGAAAATTTGATGTTAATGAGATGCATCAAGATGTGATTTCATTACTTAAAAAATTGCTAAAAAGAAAATTTTGTAAAATTTAAAATGATTTTTAGCGCAGTAGGTATTTTTATAGGTAAAAAATGATTTATATGCACTATGATTAGATAGTGCGATAAATAATATAATCACAAGACTATATGGATACTCAGGCTCTTAAAAAGTTAAATCTAAATTTTTTGATTACCTTGTAACGTAACATGTTTAGAGTAATGTTATACTCTCTTCGAATTGTCCTAGGTTTTTACCTGTTACTGCAATTAGCATTCATGACAGCTTTACCTCATCAATATTTAGTTGATTCTGGTAGCTGGTCAGAAGTAAATCTTTCCTCTCCAATTGTAGGCTTAACTATGATGCTTGGGCTTAACTTTTTAATGATATTGCTAATGGCTAATATTGTGATTGCACCACCAGCAGTAGGTTATCTTTATTTACCTCGAT
>JBLIDR010000021.1:0-10691 GCA_047632655.1 Francisellaceae bacterium
AAGAGTATTTTATTCTCATCATTTTGTCCTTTTACTAATATATACCATGACATATACACACTTAAAAAACCAAAAAATGAAAATATTAGAACAGCTATACTATCTGGTAGAAGGAATAGTGGCGATGCCACTATTGGTAGTAAGTACGATGTGGCAGCTTGAGCACTGTCGGTAGTATTGAAGTTTGTGTTTCCATATGCTAAGAAATGTTTAGCAACTCTTAAGGTGATCGATACATCATCATAAACTAATACAACAATAGTTTTACTAGCCTTTTCGATTTGACAAAGAACATCCCCCTTACAAGCGCCATCAATATTGGCAACAGGATTAATAAAAATATCTAAGCCTTTATTGTAGCCAGTAAAAAATAATACTATAGTTAATAAAATAGGTGTTAGGTAGATAGATTTAGATTTCAGACTCATAACGACACCTTGTTAAAAACAAACTTAGGAACCGATTTAATAATAGACATAATAATAAGCCAAAATCCTGGGGTATAAGAAAAGGTGCTTTTCTTATTAATTCTATTGAAAATGATATCAGCGACTTTTTCAGGTTTTTCCCAAAGTGGTCCTTTATCAAACTCAGCAGTCATTGGTGTGTCAACAAAGCCAGGCTTAATGTCCAATACATGCACACCAGATTTATATAACCTCTGAGCAAGCCCTTGTAAGAAAATAGATACCATGCCTTTTGCTGCGCCATAAACATAATTTGACTGGCGTCCTCTGTCGCCTGCAACGCTAGTGATGACGGTTATGTTACCTGATTTTTGACTCTCCATTTTATTAGCGACATGCGTTAACAATGATATGGCGCTTATTCCATTCGTATTAATTTCTTGAATGGTTAAATTAACATCACCCTGGCATTTTTCTTGGTTAGGTAAGCTACCATGAGCAATAAGGAACACATCAACCTTGGTGAATGTGCTAAATATTACTTCAATAGATGCTTCATGAAACTCACAATCAGCAGCATCAAATGATGAAGTGTGAATTTCTGCTGCGCCTCTCACCATTAAATCTTCTTTGATTGCTTCTAGTTTAACCATATTACGTGCTAACAAATAAAGGTTTGCACCTTCCATAGCATAACGTTTAGCAACGGCTTCAGCCATAGCAGAAGTTGCGCCAACAATAACAACATTTTTCAAAGTTATAATCCTATTCTGTTTGATTGTAATGAATTAAAAAGTTTATCTGCACCGTAGTATTTTCTTAATGCTTGAAATTCTTCCCATTTATGGTAAGTCGCCTTAAACATATCTTCCGACATTCGAACATCTTTTGTTAAATAAAGTCGACCATCAAATTTTCTAACAATGCCATCAAGATTATCTAATAACTCGAATAACTTATCATTTAATTTAAAATCTAGTGCAAGAGAGTAACCTTCTTTCGGGAAAGAAAGTAAATTTTCATTACCTTTACCAAAGACTTTCAGTACAGCAAGAAATGAGCCCTGTTTAGATTCTGCGATAGCAGTTAATATCTCCGTTAGCCCTTTTAATCCGGCGGTCTTTGGGATAACAAATTGGTATTGAGTGAAGCCATTTTTACCATACATGCGATTCCAATTATCAATCCCATCCAATGGGTAGAAGAAAGAGTCATAATGAATAGTTGTGTCTACTTCATCTTCTCGTATTCTATTATAATAAGCCGAATTAAACGCTTGAATAGTATATTGGTTTAACAAAAATGATGGCATATTACACGGCATAGATAGTTTGCTATCTGAATGGGTAACAAGCTCACCTTGTGTAGCATGCTCACCAAGCATCAACAAAGAACGCCCCAAGTTTTCCCCCGTAGATAAACAATCAATCCAAGCAACAGAATATGTATACGACTCATATTTATCAAAAAGTGATAATATAGTACCTAAATTTTCTGCTTTCACCGTTTTTTGATGAATGTAAGCACTGCTAATTGGTTTTAATTTTATCGTAGCCTCAATAACAATGCCCGTTAGCCCCATACCACCACATGTAGCATAAAACAAATCGCTATGTGCATCTCGTGAACACAGAATACTTTCATTGTTAACAACTAATGTAAATGATTCGATATGATCACTAAAACAACCATCCATGTGATGATTTTTTCCATGTACATCACTCGCAATGGCTCCACCTACACTTACAAATTTAGTACCGGGTGTTACCGCTAAAAACCAGCCTTTAGGTACAAAGGTTTCCAATATATCGGCTAAAGATACTCCTGCATCACAACTCAGGAGGCCAGTATCAACATCGAATGAAATAAACCTATTCATTCCTTCACTTGTTACCACTGTTTTAGCTAACGCACTGTCGCCATAACTTCTACCTAGCCCTCTGGCAATACAACAATCTGTAGTTAAACCGCATACTTCAAATTTTATAGGCTGAAGTACGGTGGCATCAACATAGGGGTATTTACCCCAACTGGTTATTTTTGTCATATTAACGCTCTATAAACACATACTTTTTATCTAAATAATACTTTGTGACATATCCGATACTTAAACCTATACATGCCCCGACATAACGCATTGTTTTTGTGGCAAACCATGCATCAAATGCAAATTCTGTTGCCCAAAAAATTACCGTTGTGGTGATCCCCATAAAGCTGTAAAGAAGAAACGTTTGACTATCTTGGCTCTTGCTCCTTGTTTGATAATTGAATATAAATTTTTTATCCAATACATACTTAACAATTAACCCAGTAAGTGTACCGAAAAAAATACTAACCCCTAATGGGTAAACATACGTATAAATCTGAAATACAATTTCTTGTGTCGCCAAGTTAACAACGGTAGCAACCATAGCGAAAATAACATAAAATATTGGAAGTTTCATAAACCTAAACCTAAACCTAAACCTAAACCTAACCCGTAGGTAGTATATAGAAAAATGAATAAAAATCTCTCATTATCAGCATTATTTAGACTAATGCGCCCGAAGCAATGGATTAAAAATACCTTTGTACTAGCCCCGTTAATGTTTTCTGGTGAATTCACAAATATGGCGTCCATACAAACCGCTATGATTGCTTTTATACTTTTTTGTTTTGCCTCTTCGGCAACTTATGTATTGAATGATTATCTAGATATAGAAAGTGATAGAAAACACCCTGAGAAGTCAAAAAAACGCCCATTAGCTTCAGGCGAGGTAAGCAAGACCCAAGCAAAAGTCTTAATGATATTACTTTATGGAACAGTAATAGCTGCATTTTGGTTTTACCCTCAAATTATTACCGTAATCGCTGCTTATTTGGTTCTTAATGTAGCATATAGTTTTTATCTAAAGCACCAACCGGTATTAGACATATTTACAATTGCTATCGGCTTTGTATTAAGAGTATATGCTGGTGCTATAGCCTTAGATGTCCCCTTATCATCATGGATGTTTATTACAACTTTATCTCTAGCGCTTTATCTTGCCTCTATAAAAAGAAGACAGGAGTTGGCGAAAAGTGGTAGTAGTGCACGTAGTGTATTACAACATTACACCGTGAATTTGGTTGATAAATATGCTGAAATGTCTGCGACTTGTGCCATTTTATTTTATAGCCTGTTTGTAATATCTGATCGCCCAGAAATGGTTTATACAATCCCTTTTGTTTTATTTGGTCTATTCCGTTACTGGTTTGTTGTCGAGTCAACCAAAGGCGGGGAATCACCGACCGATGCTTTGTTTACTGACGTACAATTACAATTAACCATCCTCGTATGGATAATTGCTTGTGGCTACTCACTCGCTTAATAGAGAATATTATGGATTTAACTTATATCATTACCCCTTTTTTTGCTTGGCTTGTAGCTGGTTGCGCTAAATTTGCAATAAATACCATTAGAGCAAAGCGGTTTGCTTTTGACTTAATTGGTTACGGCGGTTTGCCCAGCAATCACAGCAGCATTGTAGCTAGTGCTGCCGCTATAATTGTTTTTAAAGACGGATATCAAGAGCCCGCATTGGTTGTTGCAATGGCTTTAGCCTTTATTGTTATTTTGGATGCCAATAGCTTAAGGCAACAAATAGGCAAGCATGCTATTGCAATAAATAAAATAAATGATAAAAATGATAAAAATACACAGCTTAAATTGCGTGAACGGGTAGGGCATACACGCATTGAAATTCTAGCGGGGATATTCACTGGCGTTATATCAGCTTGGATAGTTAATGTTTTCTTTACGATGATTTAGTATGATCAAAGTATCTTTTTTTAACATATTGTTTTTTTTAAGGAAAGCTTACTTACCCTTAGCTATACTCTTTGTTCTTTATATTTTAACGGTCCAATTCCCAGAGCTTACTGAAATAAAACACTACGTCAGTTTCATTGACATATATACCTTTATGTATGTAACTGTACTAGTATTTGTCAGCTATTTTTTTCGCACGATGCGATGGTTACTTTACATAAAAAAAACAGAGAGGAAAGCCTCAAACCTCTACCACAGCATTATCTATTTATCAGGCTTTGCATTTACTGCATCACCTGGTAAATCAGGTGAGTTAATGCGAGCAATACATTTAACTCGTTTACATGTACCTTTTAACTATACACTCGCTTGTTTTTTATCAGAAAGGTTACTTGATGTTATTATCGTACTAAACTTAGGTATATACGCAATAGTAATAATTTCAGATAATTCATTATTTTTTGTATTGTCGTTAATACTACTAGCCCTCCCATTTTTTTTAAAATTATTTTTATCTATGCACTGGATATCAAGATATACACAGAAAATAACGCTCATCAGTCATACCTTACCCTTGTGGAAAGCCGACGTAACTTTCATCTCAATGATATATACAGTTATTGCCTGGTCTGCCCAAGGTGTTGTTTTATATTTTTTTTTAGTTGCACTTGGGGAAGATATTGCATTACACACTGCTGTTAGTATTTACTGTCTTAGCTTATTAATTGGGGCCGCCTCTTTAATACCCGGTGGCTTAGGTGCAACCGAACTTGGAATGAGTTGGCTATTAACACAAGTCGGCATATCTCCTGATATGGCATTGATTGCAGCACTATTTACTAGGGCATTAACTCTATGGCCCGCAATGTCAATAGGTGTAATGTGTTCAGGGCTGTTATTAAAACAGAACTCCACTGAAAAACCTCCATCACTATCAGATAACAAGCATGTAGATAATACTCCCTTTCATTTTTAAAGATCTTCTTTCAAGTGGCATAGAGCAGCGTATTAAAGAAAAGTCGAGTGAAGATAGGTTTAACATCCGGCAGTCACACGCTAAGCCAATAGTAGAAGTACTGCATCACTGGCTGATAAAACACAAAGATAAAATCCCACCAAAAAGCAAACTTGGCGGGGCAATAAGCTACAGCTTAAATCAGTTTGATAAATTCCAACGCTACCTTGAAGATGGCAGACTATCGATTGATGACAATCGAGCAGATCGGGCAATAAAACCATTTGTTGTCGCACGCAAGGCATGGCTTGTTTCAAATACCTGCAATGGTGCTCATGCGAGTGCTATTATTTAACCTGAGATCTGTTTAAGAGTTGCGTTTTCTAAACATCCATCAATCCAAATTCACTCGCTGATAATTTAATACGTGGCTTTTGCTTCTTTAAGCAATAAGCCACTATTCCTGAAATTATATTTAGCATGAAACCTGTCTCACTTCGGTGGCAACTATGCTCAACTTATGAAATATTTTTTAGCTGGTCATTTATTGTTTCAATAATGTATCTCTTTGATAACATTGCTCTATCAAATATGGATATTGCTTTGGCCTTCATATTTTTACGAACGGTAGTCACTAAATCAATATCAATTTCAATTTCAATTTCAGCCAATGTTTCACTGAACTTTTTACTAATATATCCTTTATCCGCATAAAGCTTTCCGTGAAGGTTTTTGCATAACTCAGGGATTGGTGTTCTATCGTTTGTATTGCCTGGTGTTATCTTCAGAGAAATAATTTCACCTATGTGATTAATCAATAAATGTAGTTTAAAACCCTAAAACCAACCCATCTTCATTGTTCACAGGTATATATGTCAAAATGCTTGCAACACATTGCCGAGCAACTAAACAACTTTAAACCGCTACTACCATGGAATATTGAGCGCGAATAGGTGCCGTTTCCTATACGCTTACTTAGGAGTAAGTAACGAAAGGTTAAATAGTCCTTCGTACTTTAACCACTTGTCAGTCGTTGAAGTTGTTGAACGTTGTTGAAAGTTACATCAGGTTTTATAATTATAAGCGCCGACCTTCGGGCTTTAAATATATGACACCGCATCAAAAGTAAAATAAGATGAAAATGAAGCTTAGAATTTTCCAGTTTTATTGGACTATTACACTTTTTAGGGATGTGGTTAATTTGTTCTGCGACACAATAATTCTTGTCAATTTTTTTAATGCTGCTTACAGTACTGCCCCATAATTGAATATACTATGATGAAAATTTAATAACTCAATTTTTTTGTTCGATTCATTTAGCTTTATTCCAATGAAATTTAAGAAAGTTTTCGGTATCTAATCTTGGCGACTTAGCACAAGTGGCTCCATTCTCAGCATAGCCAAAAGCAATTATCATAATTACAACCTCGGAATTATCGACAAAACCTAGTTTTGAAAATTTCCGACGCACACCGAAAGTATCACACCAATTCAGCGCGCAAGCTTGAATGTCAAGCGAATGTAATGCCAACAAAAATGACATTGAAAATAATCCTCCATCAACAAAAGCTTGGTTTCGTTCAGATGGTGCGTAAAAGGCCTTTAAATCACATGTAACCACTGCAACATATGGGACTTCATCACCAAAACCTACATTACCATTTTGCAAGCTTAGTATTTTTTTTACCTTTCCCTCAGAAAAAAAATGTACCCGCCAAGGTTGTCGATTACAAACAGAGGGAGACTGCTTTGCCATTCTTATAGCTTCATATAATGTTTCATCAGCTATAAGTGAATCTTTATTGAATTTTCGGCAACTTGATCTACTTTCAAAAAAATCGCTTAATGTCGAAGAATTCATCGTACTCTGACTTATATTTTTAAGGCCAACTACTGATGTTTGCTCAACAGAAAAATCGTCCCTATAAATATCAATAAGGTGAGTTATTTCCAGAGGTAATTGTTCATGATAGGCTGTATGGTATTCCACGTAAGCCCTATAAGCACCAACACCGATATAATACACATAATCTTTTTCATGTACTGCCTGATAATCTTGTAAATTTTTATGTAGCCTGAGTAATACATCACGTCCAAAACCGAACCTTGGGGATGGTAAAGACAGCCCTTTTTCAATTCTATGCTTATCTTGCAATATCCAAGATTTAAGGCTCGAAACATCCTTTTTATCAGAATCATTTGTAAATGATTTTTTAAACTTAAGGTAATCAACAAAACACAGTAATTCTAACTCTATTTTTTTGTAACTATTAAAAACTAATTTTTTAATGAACTTCATTTCAACCCTCTAACATGCCGACAATTAGACACAATCAATGTAAAAAATCTAATCACTTATATTTATAACATTCTCCAATTGAGCTTTCGTCAATTTCAATTTATCAACTATATTTTGACTTAAATGATGACTATCAGCGAAGTACATATTATGACCTCGTCCATAATAACAATGTTCCTCATCACATAAATCACGGTAAGCCTCAATGTAGTGAGCAGAAAGATGAAATTTAAATAAACTGTTAATATTTATAAACTTATTATCATAATCACTTCTAAGCGATCTTAAGGATTCATTTAAATAAGACTCTTCGATATGTCCAAATTTAAGAAGCCTAGGTAATTTGCTAGCTAAATCTGAAGTAGGGATTTTTATTGGAGAGATAAGTGCTACATTCTTACCACTTTTTTGCAAGTCATTAATCAATGTTAAAAAAGAGTAACCCATATCTGCTTGTTTTATTTTATTTCCATCAGCATCTATATACGAGTCAAGGTACCACGTTGAAGCAATGATTACTGTCTTAATGTTTTTATCTGAAATAACTGTATCAAAATTTATTTTTGCTAAGTCAATACAATTTTTTGAAATATTTAAACTAGTTGTAGGTAAACAGCCATTCAATGGTATTAAATATCCATTTTTTTTTCCCTTCAAAAGAATATCGTTAACTATTGGAGCATACATCTGAGCATGGGAATTCCCCATTAGAACAACGTCACGGTCACCAAGCGAGTCACCAATTTTGCAGGCCCTTGAACCACCATAAGGTATATACATATCAATTGAGCATCTATAATGAGTACCACTGTTTTCTGCTAATAAAGAGGCTTCGTCATAAGACTTATTATCAATAACTATTAATAACCCACCTAAAGATATAGCTGAGAGAAATGTTGTCAAAAAAACAGTGCTTTTAAATGGCAGTTTAAATCTAAATGGTATTTCTATATACTTAAAAGAAAGCCAACCTAGAGTAATACTAAGTAGTACACCTATAGAGGATAATAAAAATGATGGTTCCTCCACTAATACATATAATAATAATACTGCTACCAGCCAATGATATAAGTAAAATGAATAAGAAATTTTACCTAAGAATATAGCTATTTTACTAGAGAAAAAATTAAACAGTGAGTTATTTTGATTTAAAGAAAAAACAAACAGTCCTGCGCCAAAAGTTACAATTAATGTATTAATAACCTGGCTGATAGAAATTAATAATCCGAAAGAAATAAGTGAAATCGAAAAGTAGCTAGTACCACTATTAAATGAAAACTTACTAAAATATTTTTTATAATGAAAAAATGAAAAAATTGCACCTAAACCGAACTGCCAAGCTCGTGTAGGCATAAGAAAAAATGCGGGGACGCTTCCACCTATACGATTAAGATACAACCACAAGCAGAAACTTAAAAAAGTTACAGTAATAATCCCAAAAAGAACTCCATTTTTAAATTTATTTACAGTTACTAAGAGAATAAACATAAAAGATGGATAAATAATATAGAATTGCTCCTCAACAGATAAAGACCACATATGAAGAAGAGGTTTAAGTTGATCATTCCCACCAAAATAACCACCATCTCTCCAGAAAAACCAATTAGCCCAAAGTGTTTTCGTTGCAACTAGACTCTTGAAGTATGAGTGCAGATCAGGTTTAAGATAAAGAATGCTGACACAGAACGATGATATAAACAAAAAGACGAATAATGCTGGAAATAATCTTTTAATTCTCTTGCTATAAAAAATTTTCAAATATGAAGGGAAATGTCTGTTATCATTTTCTAGTAAATGCTTTGTAATCAAGTACCCTGATATAACAAAAAATATATCTACCCCTAAATACCCCAACACCAAAAAATTTGGAAAAAAGTGATAAATTACAACAGCAAGCACAGCTAAAGCTCTCAACCCATCTATATCGCTACGATACCCTCCCCCGCCGTTAGTCATAGATATTTTCACTTTAAAACCCAGTCTCTAAATTTACCAATAAATAACCTAAATATGCCATATCTTAATAACAGCCATTTTAAAAAGGGAATTAAGGATTCTGTGTAATAGACTTTATTAAAGTTTAACCTTTGTATAAACACTTGCTCTTTTAAAAAAACCAACTGTTTATTATACGTACTGCTAACACCACCCTGTAAAAAAATAGAAAGAGGCTCTCCTCCAATATTAACAAACATTTTCCTAAGTACTAATAACTTACAAAAAAAGTCATAATCCGCTAATATCTTATAATTTTCGTTGAATTTAAATTTTAAAATTAAAGATGTTTTCACAAAGGTACTTTGATGTGGTACGTATGGCCTTCTGTTTAATTTCGTATAATCACTCATGTCACGAACAGGGATTACAGTTCCAGTATCATCCACCGATGAAATAGGAAACACGATTACATCATATGCTTCCTTAAAGTACTTTGTATTTTGTTTTAAAGTTGAAATAGCTGTATCAGAAAACATATCGCCAGAATTCATGAAAATGACGTAATTACTATCAGTAGAAGCCATCTCAACAGCTCTATTCATAGCGTTATATATTCCACTATCCTTCTCACTTTCAAATGTAATGGGCCTTTTTTCAGAAAATATTTGTATGTTCTCTATAGTTTTATCACTAGATCCCCCATCTTTGACTATTATTTCAAATTCAAAATATGCATTAGAAATAGGTACGGATTCTAAAGTACCTAGAATGCCCTCCTCATCATTGTAAACTATCGTTATAACTGTTATTTTCATAGCGAATCCGTTAAAGGTTTTTCATATATTTATTAGAAAAAGTACTTATTATTAATACGAAATACGTATAACCCCAAAAGGTGTAACCACCTGAAACTAGGAACATTAGAAGCATTATTAGAAAAACCTTATTAATTATAGTAATCTTAGAACCTGTGCCGAGTTGACTATTGATTTTTAGCTTATAGAAATATAATAAAATAGGAGCATTAATTAATAAGGTACCCACAATACCGTTTGAATAGAGCATTAAAGAAATTATATCAGTGCTTCTTTTTATTTCCATCCCCCCTGACATCATATCAATTGAGGATATGCTACCAGCACCAAATGATAAAATTTCAACGTTTGTTTTTAACTCATTTAACACTGAAAACAAGCCATTCCCCCTGAGGTATATGCTGAACAAAATGGGCTTAGAGAGAATATAGGTTACAATATCTTGATTGAACACCAAAAAAATGTATATAAATAAAAAGGCTCCAGT
>JBLIDR010000022.1:0-10446 GCA_047632655.1 Francisellaceae bacterium
CTGTTGATAGTGAACATAACGCTATTTTTCAATGTTTGCCTGCGCATAATCCTGTGTTTGACAGTAAAGAGATATCTGAAATTATTTTAACTGCATCAGGCGGGCCTTTTAGAACTAAACCTATTGACCAATTGTCGATTGTTACTCCTGATCAGGCATGTGCTCATCCAAATTGGGAGATGGGGCGTAAAATTTCAGTTGACTCCGCAACAATGATGAATAAATCTTTAGAAGTGATAGAAGCTTATTGGCTTTTTAATGTACCAACCGAACAGCTTTCAGTTTTGATTCATCCTCAGAGTATTGTGCATTCAATGGTTAAATATTCTGACGGTAGTTTTTTGGCTCAATTAGGTTCACCTGACATGCGTACACCAATAGGCCATGCTTTATATTATCCTGGGCGTGGAAATGTGGAGGTTAAGCCTCTAGATTTAACTGAAAAGTCCTTAGATTTTGAGCGTGTCGACAATGCAAGGTTTCCATCAATACAAACTGTGTTTTCACTATTAAAGCATCAAGATTATGTTGGTACGATAATTTTTAATGCAGTGAATGAATTAATGGTCGAGAGGTTTCTACATAACAAAATAAAATTTACTGATATTGTGAAAAATGTTAATAATATGATTGAAAAATTATCTTACCCTATGCCGAGGTCAATTGAAGATGTTATTTCTTTAGATAAAGAAATAAGATCGTGTGTCATCCCTACACATTAATTTGATTGCTGCTATTCTTGATTTGAAGCATAGATAACAGGGATCGTTAATGTTTTCCAACAAAACTAAAAAAATTTTAGGGCTGGCCATTTTAGGTTTGATACCTGATGCTATTCTTTATGCTGGGTCATCAGAATTTATTGTAAAAGAAATTGATGTTGAAGGGTTGCAACGAAATTCTATAGGTAGTGTATATAATAATTTACCAATTCAAATTGGACAATCAATTACTCCAAGTGATACCTCAGAGGCGATATCTGACTTATACAATTCTGGAAATTTTAGTAACATAAAAATTTACCGCAAAAATGATGATCTTATTGTGCAAGTCAAAGAAAGACCCGCTATTAGTTCTGTAGACTTTAGTGGTAATGACGATATTAAGTCTGAAGATCTACGGAAGGCGTTAGTTTCTTCGGGTTTAGAGGTAGGTAATATCTTTAATCCTGATATTTTACAAATGGTAAAGCAATCTTTAGAACAGCAATATTTCAGCTTAGGTAAATATGCAGCAAAAATTGATATTAAGGTTACTAAGTTAGCGCGTAATAGGGTTGCCATTAGGCTTAATATATCTGAAGGTAAAACAGCCAAAATAGATCGGATTAATTTTATTAAGAATAAGAATTTTTCTCAAGGTGTGCTGAAGGATGAAATCATCTTAACTATCCCGTCTATGTGGAATTTATGGGGATTGATTACGAGTGATGATCAATACTCTATCCAAAGAATGCAGGCTTCACTAGAGAAATTGCGTTCATATTATATGAATCGTGGTTACTTAAATTTTAGAGTTGACTCATCACAAGTTGCTTTGAACCCAGACAAAGACAAAACTTTTATTACGATGAATTTAAGCGAAGGAAAAATTTTTCATGTTAAAGCTGTTGCATTAGAGGGTAAATTTATTTTACCGGAAGCAGTGCTAAGGGAAATGATTGACATCCAGCCTGGAGATGTCTTCTCACGGCAAAAAATATTGGATAGTGCTGACAAAATTAAATATGAATTAGGAAACAAAGGTTATGCTTTTGCTAATGTTAATCCGGTGCCAGATGTGGATCAAAAGGATCTTTTAGTTGGCTTGACTTTTTATGTTACGCCAGGTAAAAAAGTTTATGTTAGGCAAGTTAATTTTTTAGGTAATAATGTTACGAATGATGTTGTGTATCGCCAGAACATGTTGTACTCAGAAAGTGGTCTGTACAATCAATATATGATCGAACAATCAAAAATCAGATTACAAAGATTACCTTATGTTGAAAATATTGATATGAAAAAAATCCCAGTTGCTGGGACTGATGATTTAATTGATTTGAACTATGAAGTGAAAGAGCGAAGTGCTAATACGGTTTCTGCTAGCCTCGGTTATTCTCAATTATATAAATTTATGATCGGTGGTAATTTGGCAATGCCTAATGTGTTAGGCACAGGTAATCAATTTAATATTGGTGCTCAGCTATCTATTCCATATAAGTCATTGAATCTATCATACACTATGCCGTTTTTTACCGATTCTGGGATATCGCAAACAGTTGGGGCTTATTTAACGAATGTGAATACGCAAAGTACAACCTTAACGAGTTATGCAACAAATTCTTATGGTCTGACACTAGGTTATATTATTCCAATTTCACTGAATAATTCTATTAGTGTTGGGGTTGGTTATGATCACACTATGTTGATGCAAAATGGTTCGAACTCATTAACTGTCAGGGATTTTGTGGATAAAAATGGTTCTGAATATAATGCCTATACCGCTAATATTGGCTTTATTCATAATACGACTAACCGTGCTTTTTTCCCAACTGAGGGGAATTATTTCAACGTGAATGCTAACGCAGCCATTCCTGGAAGTACTTTAACTTGGTATAAATTAGGGATTAGTAATAATTACTACTTCCCAATTAGTAAGAGTTTCACCTTGTCTGTAAATGGTGGCGCTCAATACGGAAATGGTTACGGTGGCTTAGATCAATTGCCATTTTTTGATAATTTTATTGGCGGTGGCTGGGGAAGTGTTCGTGGTTATAATCAAGGTGGCTTGGGGCCTCGTGATACTCTAACTTCGAATACAGCGGTGACATCTACTGCTCAATGTACAGAGACAGATGTTCCTGCAGGGAGTGGGGATGCTCCTGGGTGTTCAGAAGGAAATTCATTAGGCGGTAACTTGAATTTATTTGCTAATTTTGATTTATTATTTCCTGTACCAGGCGTGGATGATAGTAGCAATATGCGTCTAGGTGTATTTTTTGATGCGGGTAATGTATATTCGACATATGATGTCACTACTGCTTGGAATATTTCACAACCAACTGCACCAACACTGGGAAATTTGGTTTACTCTGTGGGGCTTGAATTCTTATGGCTGTCACCTTTAGGGCCATTAGCCTTTAGTTTAGCGAAGCCTATCAATACGCAGCCGGGTTCACAGACACAGATTTTTCAATTTAATTTAGGCCAAACATTTTAAGTTACACAAACAAATAGGAGAAAAATAAATGAAAAAAATAATAATGGTAGCGATTATAACTTGTGGGTTATTTTCTAGTGTTGTTTTTGCTGAAAACATGAAGATTGGTATAGTTGATTATATGAGAATTTATACAGAGGCACCACAAGGACAAAAAACATTAGAGGCCTTGAAATCTAAATTATTGCCGCAGGTTGAGCAATTTAAAAAGCAACAAAAAGATTTAATGACTGAAATGCAGGACCTTGAGAAGAATAAACAAACTTTAACCAAAAATGAGTATGTTAAACAAAGGTCTGTGTTAGAAACCAAAGGCAAGACATTTCAAGCACAAGTGCAAGGATTGCGTCAGCAAGAAGAGCAACAAGAGCAAAAGTTAGCCCAAGATTTCCAACAAACATTGAATAGTTCAATACAGTTGGTTGGCAAAAAAGGTAAATATGATTTAATTTTAAATGCTCAAGCAGCACCGTATTCTAGCACAAGCTATAATGTTACCGATGAAGTTTTACAGTTAATGATGCCTACGGGAAATTAAATTTCCTGAACGACTAGCGTTATCGGTAATGATGGCGCATATATGAGTCATATGGGAGCACAGCCTCATATGCAATGGAAACATATTTTATCTCGGGTGATGGAGGTTGATAAGATTTCTGCAAGAGCTTGTGAAGCTAGAGAAAAAATCAAGTTTAGAATAATTTCAGCAATTTTGTCTAGATCATGTATACTTAAATAAACGTAGTGTTGAGTGTAAGCTAAATGAGTTACATTAATTCTCATAAAATTATTAAATTTATGCCAACTGATTATAGGACACAATAGAATGATCGATCCACGTGCAGTGATCGGAGATGGGGCTGTAATAGGCGATGATGTATCCATTGGTGCTTTTTCAGTTATTAGCTCTCAAGCAAAAATAGGCTCAGGAACAAAAATAGGCCCGCATGTTATTATTGATGGGAAAATAACTATTGGTGAAAATAATAAAATTTTTCAATATGCATCTGTTGGTGCGGAACCAATAGACCGTAGTTTCCATGATGAGGATTCACAAACTATTATCGGTGATAATAATGTCATCCGTGAGTTTGCCACAATTCATAGTGGAACGGCTAAAGATCGTGGTATTACCGAAATAGGCAATAATAATTTTATTATGAATTATGTTCATATTGGTCATGATTGTCGTGTTGGAAGTAATATAAATATTGTGAATTATGCTGGGCTCGCTGGTCATGTTGTTGTAGATGATTATGTAACAATAGGGGTTTATTGCGGTATCCATCAGTTTGCTCACATTGGGGCTCATAGTTTTATTGCGCACAGTACGCTCATTGGTAGAGATGTTCCGCCATATATTATAATTACAGGTGGCTTAAAGGCAACGCCTCTTTGTGTTAATGCCGAAGGGTTAAAGCGTTGTGGATTCTCTGCAAAGTCAATCTCTAATATCCGCTTAGCTTATAAATTATTGTATAGAAATGGCTTGAAGTTATCAGATGCTATAGAAGAAATTAAGTCATTACCTGAAGAAAAGAATGAATTAGATGTTTTTATAAAGTTCTTAGAAAACAGCGAAAGAGGAATTATCCGTTAAATGCATATAATTTTAGTTGCTGGTGAGCCATCTGGTGATCAACTTGGAGAGGGTCTTGTTGCCAAATTACGAGAAAACTATCCGGATGCAAAAATAGAAGGAATTGCTGGGCCTTTGATGCAGTCAGCTGGATGCAAATCATTATTTCCAATGGAAACATTATCTGTCATGGGTATTGTTGAAGTTCTTAAGCACCTTCCTGCAATATTAAAGATTAGGTTCAATCTGTTGAAGTATCTAAAAGAAAATAAGCCAGATATTTACATAGGTATCGATGCCCCAGATTTTAATTTGCCAGTAGAAAAAAAATTAAAAAAACTCGGTATTAAAGTTGTCCATTATGTTAGCCCTTCTGTCTGGGCTTGGCGTTCTGGGAGAATGAAATCTATTAAAGCTGCCACGGATGTCGTGTTATCTATTTTACCGTTTGAAGAGAAATTTTATAAAGATCGTGGTCATCGCGCTGTCTTTGTAGGGCATCCTCTTGCGAATAAAATCCCCTTAGAACCGAATATAGAAAAAGCTAGAAAATTAATTGGGCTGGATTCGGATGATCTTATCATTGGTCTTTTACCAGGTAGTCGACTGCAAGAAGTTGATCGTTTATTAGAACCATTTTTAGAAGGTGTTCAATCTCTAAAAATTAAATTAAACAAAAATTTCACCGTACTCATACCAATTGCTAAGCCGTCATTGAAAAATAAAATTAAAGAAATATCAGCTGGTTATAATGATTTAAATATCAAGTTAATAGATGGTAATGCTCATATCGTTCAAGAAGCTTGTGATTATATATTATTAGCCTCTGGCACTGCGGCTTTAGAAGCTATGTTATATAAAAAGCCTATGGTAATGGCTTATAAACTTTCTGCTATAACACACAGGATAGCGTTACTTTTAATTAAATCCAAATTTTACTCGTTACCAAATATCCTCGCAGATAAACCACTGATAACTGAATTGCTTCAGTATGACGTCAATAGAAAGAGAATATGCGATGAATTATTTTTTCTGATAGATAATGATAAAAAAACGAAAGAGTTAGTAAAGGAGTTTTACGTGCTCCATAAATTATTGACTTGTGACGCTGATCAAAAATCATTTCAGGTTGTGAAGTCATTATTAGAAGCATAAATTATATCTTTTGTTCATGATTAAGAGTGTTTCATACAAGAAATAGGTATTAACTTATAATTTATTTAAAGAACAGTGTTGGACTGGCTTCTTTCTTTAGGTATTTTTGCCTAGAATGATATTCATGTATACAGAATAGGCATTGCTTAACATGATTCAAGAACTTGCAAATATTAGTCAACAACAATTTATTTTAATACTTGGTATTATCATTGTCGTATTGCTGCTGCTTGATGCATATAGGCGTATTAAGCGTAAAAAATATAAGGTGATGCAAAATGCACAGACAGAGGTTGATAAACCAAAAGCTTCAACTAGCGATATAGCGCCTAAAAAAGAGAATATCTCTAATGCTAAATTAATAGATGAGACTAAGTCAGATAATGCACCAGCTGAAATAATATCTGCATCTGAAAATGAAAAAAAAATAGAAAATGTAGAGATGGAATATTCTAATCTTAAGGGCGAAGAAAATAAAAATGACGATTCTCAGCTAGATGCTTTAAATAAAATAGCGGAAGATGAAGAGGTTTCAGCGTCATCAACTTGGCAAGAAGCCTTATTGTTAAAGCAAAAACAACAGGTCGAAGATAGACAAAAAATACAAGAAGATCAAATCGCTGATGATGCTAATCGTCCTGAAACGCCATCATTAAAGCAAGGAATTATTTCCTTGCATATCATGGCGCCTAGAACTTATGTATTTTATGGCGAAGATTTAAAAACTGTCTTTGATCACTATCAATTGAACTATAGTCAAGAATTTAAATCATTTCAGGGGATATCTGAAGACTCTGAAGTACTATTTAATATTATGACAGCAACAAATCCTGGAATATTTAATTTAAATAATATAGAGGCTTTACAGGCACCAGGGATTTCAATTTTCATGGATATAGCTTCATTATCTAATCCTCGAGAAAGTTTTAAACAAATGTTGTCCTTGCTTTATAAGATCACAGAAAATTTAGGTGGGACTTTATTAAATGAATCTAGGTCTAGATTTACTCAAAGTGATGTTAGTCGGATTACAGCCTCGATTAGAAACTTTGAAAGTTCTTCCTAATAAATAACAACTATTGAGTTCTATTATGATTGAAAGATTTAACGACCACGCCGCGAATGAGAGAACTTATCTAGCCTGGGTAAGAACTGCAATATCAATTATGGCTTTTGGATTTCTTATTGAAAAATTCAACATATTTTTAATTTACGTTTCAAAAATGGCGCATAGTCAAAAATTGGATATAGCTCCTGAGGCATCTATTTCTGCAGAAATGGTAGGTTTGGCTTTAATGTTAGTTTCAGTCTTAATTATATTTATTGCTACGTTCAGATTTTTTTCTTATCGTAGATCTATTGCCAAGGTAGAGAAAATTAAATATAGAGCATTAGCTCCTAATATACTGTTGTCAGTGATGATGCTGTCGGTAGCCATATTCGTAACCATTTATGTCGCGAGGCAAGTGTTGCTTGACTTGTAAATTTATTATAAACCGCAACCATAATTCCAGCCGCAGCCTGTTGCATAGGCATCGTAATAGTTTTCTTCTTGATTATTTTCTGACGATTTTTTTTCTTCAACAATTAAATTTTTAATGTCAGCATTAAACATAGGTTTGGAGATTTTTTGTTCTAAGCTATGGGTTTTTTCGATATCCTTGACGGATAGGGTTCTAAGTTGTCTTGAGATATTATAAATACATGGTGAGCACGACTCAGCAGGCTTTTCTATTTTATCAAAAGGCGTTAAATTAATTAAATCATTTCGTTGTTTCTCAGTATAATTAATGAGAGGGTACCAGGTTTGACGTTCATTATAATATTCGTTTTCTTCAATTTTTTCTTCAATGATTGTTTGGGATAGTGACATATCTTTACGGTTTGGTAATAGAATAATAGCTTCTTCAGTGTCGTCATGTATCTCTAACCAATCAATCATGGCAATCCCTTTTATTAAACCAGCACACCATTGAAATTTAATGCTAGGGAATTGATTGTGCTCGATAACTTGTCGTCTAAAATCAGCTTGAGGCTGAATTATGTTAAATTTTAAATCTAATTTTACACACCAGTTCTCTACTTGAGTGATTCTTTTTTTCCAATAATTTGATTGCCAATTAGTATCAACATATAACACTTGAATGTTATCTAATTGTTGGTTGAAAGCCCATTGTATTAAGGCAATACCATCATCACCTAGGTCAGATATTATCAAATGCATGGGAGTTATATTCCGATTACCGTTCTAATCTCTTGTAACTTGGCTGAGGCAATTGTGCGTGCTTGTTTTGCCCCAATTTTGAGCGCCGTTTCAATTTCTGTTGGATTTTCTATCAAGCGGTTATAAATTTCTCGTGCTGGTGATAATTCTTGCTCTATTTTTTCAAATAAAATTTGTTTTGCTTCCCCCCAACCAATGCCACTTAGATACCTTGATTTTAAATCTAGAATTTCTGCATCGGTTGCAAAATTTTCATATAGGCTGAAAATATTACATATAGAGCTATCTTTAGGTTCTTTTGGTAGTTGAGAGTTTGTCTTTATCTTCATTATTAATTTTCGAAGTTTCTTCCCGTTTTCAAATATAGGAATAGTATTGCCATAACTCTTGCTCATTTTTCTACCATCTAAGCCAGGTATGGTTTTTGTTTTTTCATTCATTACAGCAGTTGGCTCAACAAGGCATTTAGTTTGATAGACATGATTGAATCTATTAGCAATATCTCTGGCAATTTCAACATGTTGAATTTGATCTTTTCCAACTGGAACAAGTTTTGTATCAAATAAAATAATATCTGCAGCCATTAATATTGGGTAGTTAAACAAACCCATGGTGATACCATAATCTGGGTCTTTATTTTCAATCGAGATATTTTCATCGGCTTGAGCTTTATAAGCATGTGCTCTATTTAACAATCCTTTGGCGGCCATTGAAGTTAAAATCCAGTTAAGTTCCATTATTTCAGGAACATCAGACTGTCTATAAAAAACGGTGCTTTTTGGGTTTAAGCCAAGTGCTAACCAACTAGCTGCAATTTCATAAGTATATTTTTTGCGCAGCTTGGGATCCCATAGTTTTACTAGAGAGTGATAATCTGCAATAAAATATCTTGCTTGATAATTTTCATTTTTAGCAAGTTCTATGGCTGGTTTAATAGCTCCGATATAGTTACCGATATGAGGGGTGCCAGAAGGTGTTATGCCAGTTAATATAATCGATTTTTTATTATCTAAGGTTGTCATATATTGAGTGGTTGAAAATATTATACTGTATGCATTGTAGCATAGAGAATAATGGTTATTCATAATTTTTTATTAAAACTAAGCATTACAACTGTTGCATTGATATTGAAGACTGAATGATGTCAAGTAAATAATATGGTTGAGTATATTCATTAAATTATGATGAGAAGTTTTTTGGGTTTATGTATATACTTCAAAGTATCAATTTTGTTTAAAAGCTATGGAATAAAAACAGAGAAAATTATGATCAAAGGACAACTTCTTAGAGTTACGGTTATTGCTTATTTATTGACGTTTATAACTGGCGTGGCAGTTGTTCTTCCTTTTGTTATAAAAGAAAATGCAGCGCTTAATTTGCACTCTGATCTTGCGTTTGCTGGTTATGTTCTATCCTTTTTCATGGTTGGCATGATTATTACTGAATTTCTCAATGGTTATATTGTTAAGTATATTAAGTTGAAAGTAGAACTATGTATTATTATGGCGGTTTATCTTTTATGTATTAGCGCCATGTATTTTGTGACATCAATGACGCAACTGCTTCCTATTATGGTTGTATTGGGCTTATGTTTCGGTGTGGTGACAACCGTTCCTAATTATATTATTGTCCACTCATTCCATGGTACTCATCGATCATCACGTTTAAATAGGATTGATTTATTTTTTAGTATTGGCTCATTCTCCTATCCATTTTTAGCTGGATATATGCTAAAAGATAATTTATCTTGGGTTTTTATTTATGCTTCAGTTTTAATCGTCTGGATTGTGATTCTATTTTTGTTGATCACCGTTAAATTACCAGATTTAAATGATGATGAGATCGGCTCAAATAAAATTAATTATTCTAAATGGGGATTAAATGTTTATATGATTGGGCTGGGTATTTTCTTTTATTTTTGCTCATATGTTGGGTTTACTTATTGGCTACAACCATATTTGCAAAATTCACTACATATATCCATTAGATATGCGACGTTAGGTATAAGCTTATTTTGGTTTTTTTACGGAGTAGGCTGTTTTATATCAAGCTTTGCAGTCAAAATTATCCCCGTTCATCGATATATTATTACTTCCGCAATTGTTGCCTTTATCTGTTTTTTTTTCATCTACCAGTCTGAAGGGGTGATCATGATGTTAATATTTACCTCTGTTCTTGGCTTGGCTTGTTCAACAGTATATTCATCTAGTATTTCCTATGGGTCTTTAATATTAAAGAAACCTTCACCTAGGGTTGTTGGTTTTTATATTACAGCGTCTGGTGTTGGTAC
>JBLIDR010000023.1:0-10419 GCA_047632655.1 Francisellaceae bacterium
AATCGCATTCGCAGTTAAATTTATTGTAGGGCTATTATTTGGATCAAATGTTTCTATCATATTCTTATCCTAACATCTTAATTGTTTTATGAAGGCCTCTAACCAAGGCATTAATTTCTTCTATTGTGTTATACATAGCAAATGAAGCTCTAACTGTTGAAGGAACACCGTAATGTGATAATAATGGCTGCGCACAATGATGACCAGTTCTAACAGCAATACCAAACACATCTAATAATGTTCCGACATCATTAGCGTGAGCAGAATCTATAACAAAGGTTACGACAGATGCCTTATTTATAGATGTTCCTAAAATTTTCAGCCCTTTAAACTCTTGCAAAGCACTATGAGCATAGGTTACTAACTTATGTTCATGTTCAGCAATAATATCAATTCCAATACGTTCAACATACTCAATTGCATCTTTCAAACTGCTAACACCAACGATATTAGGTGTTCCAGCTTCAAAGCGATTTGGATAATCAGCAAGTTCATAACCATCCAAAGTAACAGTCTTAATCATATCGCCACCGCCTTGATAGGGTGGTAATATTTTTGCCCATTTTTCTGACATATATAAAACGCCAACACCAGTTGGCCCATATAACTTATGCGATGAAAAAGCATAAAAATCACAATCCAAATCTTGCACATCAATTTTTTGATGCACAATAGACTGTGCCCCGTCTAACAACACAGGGATGTTATGTTTTCTTGCTAGGTCGATAACCCTCTTAACATCATTCACTGTACCAAGTACATTAGAGCAATGCGTTAAGCTAATCAGTTTAGTTTTATCAGAAATTAACTCATCATACTGTTCATATAATAATTCACCCGTATCATCGAAGTTAACATACCTTAAGATAATTCCTTTTTCTTGCGCCATCATTTGCCAAGGCACTATGTTCGCGTGGTGCTCCATTACCGTTAGAATAACTTCATCACCTCTTTTAAGATAAGCATGTGATAATGAAGTTGCTATGAAATTAATGGCTTCAGTTGTCCCTTTGGTAAATACAATTTCTTTACTAGATTTAGCGTGAATAAAATCAGCTACAGTTTGACGGGTTGCTTCATAGGCATTAGTAGCCTTATCACTTAAGCTGTAGACACCTCGATGAATATTAGCATAATTATTAGTATTAGCTTCTGCTATAGCATCAATAACACATTGAGGTTTCTGTGCCGAAGCTGCTGAGTCTAAAAAAACTAAATCTTTACCATTAATTTTCTGCTTAAGAGCTGGAAAATCTTCTCGAATTCTTTCTATATCGAACTGTGACATAATCTTCTAATTATAAATCAGACCAATTTGGTACTATTATACATTATTTTTAATTTTGGCATATTAAATAAGGTGAAAATAATTTTAATATTTAGCGCAATAAGTTTGAGATTAATACTAAAAAAGCATTGAGAGACTCTAAACCAACTTACCAATATACATTCCAATCACCAAAGCGACTAAAGAAATCCCAACACTTAAAACAATATATAAAACAGCCTTAGTAATAAAGCCTTCTTGAATTAAAGTAATGGTATCTAAACTAAAACTTGAAAAAGTTGTAAAACCACCTAGAAAGCCTGTAATAACTGCACTCTGCCAAATGCTAGCCCCAGGGAACTTTTGTAGAAATAAAATAGCAGAAAAGCCAATAACCAAAGACCCTATGATGTTACAAGCTAAAATTCCATAAGGGAAAGCCTTACCTAAATGATGATAGACATATCCCGCCAATAAAAATCTTGAAACTGCACCTAAGCCGCCACCAAGTAAGATAACTAATAAATTAAACATAAGAGACCCTAGTACTAGTTTGAAATAATTGAATTATACTCTATATTATATTTCAAGTTTCGTTTATCACAAGGTTGATTCAACATGCTAAAAGCTATATCGATAGCAATTGTTATAATTTTATTGCCAATCTCACTTTTTGCAGCCACCGGAGATGGAAGTGAAAGCCATCTAAACGCAACTAATTATTTTCTTGCACAATTATGTCTTGTTGTTTTTGTTCTTGGCTACGTTTTTGTGATTTTAGAAGAAGTCACACATTTAAAAAAATCAAAACCAGTAATATTAGCTGCTGGTATAATTTGGATATTTGTAGCAATTATTGCTAATATACAAGGTGAAACATCGATAGCACAAGAAAATTTAAACCATGCCATGCTTGAATATGGTGAGCTATTTTTATTCTTATTAACAGCAATGACCTATATCAATGTTCTTGAAGAGCGTCATGTCTTTCTAGCCCTAAAAACATTTCTAATAAACCTAGGGTTAAGTTACCGAGGCGTATTTTGGTTAACTGGAATCTTAGCTTTTTTCATTTCACCCATTGCAGATAACCTCACAACAGCTTTAGTCATGTGCACAGTTGTATTAGCAATTGGCAAAGACAACCATAAGTTTGTTTGTCTTTGCTGTATAAACATTGTTGTTGCAGCAAATGCTGGTGGCGCATTTAGTCCATTTGGGGACATTACAACTTTAATGGTATGGCAAAGCGGAATAATCCCATTTGGTACATTTTTTGTTCTCTTTATCCCTTCTTTAGTTAACTTTCTAATTCCTGCAATTATTATGAGCTTTGCTATAAGCAAACATAAACCCAAAAGAACAAAAGATCACACACCAATGAAATACGGAGCTGTCATAGTTATTGTTTTATTTTTGATTACCATATTAACTGCAGTAATGTTTGAGAATTTCTTACATCTGCCGCCGGCATTAGGAATGACGACAGGGTTAAGCTATTTAATGATCTTTGGACACTTTATTAAAAAGAGAGATATTAAAGATAAAAAAACAAATGCCAGTAAATATGAGACTTTTGATGTTTTTCGCAAAATTCAACGAGCTGAATGGGATACACTATTATTTTTCTATGGCATCTTAATCGCAGTACAAGGCATAGCAACATTAGGTTATTTAAGCTTACTTTCAAATGCAATTTATACTGAAATGCCTTCAATCCTACCCAGTATTTTTGATACTCACACTCAGGCCAATGCAATTGTGGGAGTTTTATCGGCAATAGTTGATAATATTCCGGTAATGTATGCAGCATTAACCATGATGCCAAACATGTCAGAGGGTCAATGGCTGCTAGTTACTTTAACAGCAGGAGTTGGTGGTAGTTTACTTCCTATAGGATCAGCTGCTGGCGTTGCTGTCTTGGGTAAAGCAAATGGTATTTATACATTTTTTGGACACTTAAAGTGGATATGGGCCATTGCTCTTGGATACTTTGCTAGCATTGCGGTGCATTTATGGATCAATGCATCCTATTTTACTTATTTACCTAGCACCTAGTAGTATAAATATTCAACTCTCAAAAAAAATTATCTATAATTTATTTTTACGTGGGCGATTCCAATTTTTTATAGATTTTTGAGGTGCACGCGTAATAGCTAAACTATCTTCTTTAACAGTTTTAGTTACAATCGTACCAGCAGCAATAGAAGCACCACTTGCGACTGTAACGGGCGCAACAAGAGCGCTATTAGAGCCAACAAAAACATCAGCACCAATCACAGTTTTATGCTTTTTAGCGCCGTCATAATTGCAAGTAATCACACCGGCCCCTATATTACAATCTTCACCAATTTCAGCATTACCAATATAACTTAAATGACCCGCCTTAACGCCCGATGCAAGTGTAGAAGCTTTAATCTCAACAAAGTTACCAACATGAACATTATCAGCCAAAACAGCACCAGGTCGCAAACGAGCATAAGGACCCACGTTTGAATTTGACCCAACCGATACACCTTCAAGAACGCTATAAGGTTTTATTTTCACACCAGAGCCAATAGTTGTATCTTTAATAAAACATCCAGGGCCAATAATGCAATTTTCACCGATAGAAACATTCCCTTCTAAAATCACATTATTATCAATCCACGTATCTTGGCCTATTGACACTTCACCACGAATATCAATTCGATCTGGGTCAGCAATACTAACACCACCAGACATAATAACTTCCGCACGAGAACGCTGCCATATTCGCTCTAACTGAGCTAATTCCACACGTGTATTAACTCCAGAAATCTCAAAAATATCAATAGGTTGAGCCACACGGATAGCAACTCCCTCATCACGAGCCATAGCTACAACATCAGTTAAATAATATTCTCCTTGAGAATTATTATCTTTTAAATGGGGTAACCATTTATTCAGTGAACTAGC
Source organism: Francisellaceae bacterium (assembly GCA_047632655.1). Lineage (GTDB taxonomy): Bacteria > Pseudomonadota > Gammaproteobacteria > Francisellales > Francisellaceae > CAJXRW01. The sequence continues at coordinate 4,205 of JBLIDR010000023.1, forward strand.
GGACACACAATAAATCCCAGTGTTAATTTCCGTAATTTGTTTATCAATTTCTGTGGCATCTTTTTCTTCTACAATTTTAATGACATCATGATATTTATTGCGAATAATACGCCCAAGTCCAAATGGATCTTGCACTTCAGCTGTCAAAATCCCAAGCTGCTTGTCACGTGTCACATCAACAAAATGATTTAATGTATCAAAAGAAATTAAAGGCACATCCCCATAAAGTATCAACACCTTATTATAAGGATTAACCGAAGACATTGCTTGTAAGACGGCATGGCCTGTACCTAGGCGTTCTTTCTGTTCAACCCATTTTATTTGAACATCATACTTGTATAATGCTTCTTGAATCTGATGTCCAAGATGGCCATGTACAACAATAACCTCCTCAGTATTTAATTTTTGCACCGTTGACAAAACATGTTCAACTAAATATTTTCCAGCTAATTTTTGTAATACCTTAGGATTCTTTGAACACATTCTTGAGCCTTTACCAGCCCCAAGAATAATTACAGATAACGCCATTATTTTACCCTTATGAAATAATCAATGGGGTGATTATAGAAATAATTTATGAGTAAAACAACTCAAGTTATAGATCACTTTATAGAGTAACGAATTTTTAATTTATAACATATAACTAATAATATTGTGTTTAGGTTGCCGTAAACAACGATAAAGAAAAAATTAAATAGAATATTTATTTTCCAAAAATTTATAAATACACCGAAGAGACATACACTCACCACCTATCGGTCGCCCTGGTTGCGAGGTAGCATTCCAAGCACCTAAGTCAAGATGCAACCAATCAACCTCTGGATCAATAAAAGATTCTAAAAACAAAGCGGCCAAGATAGCACCACCAAAGGCATTACCCGTTGATATATTTCCCATATCAGCTATAGGATTATTCAAATAACGTTTATACGGCTGATATAAAGGCATTTGCCAAATAGGGTCTTCAACCTCATTAGAACACTCAAGTAAGTTTGCAGCATTTTCAGAATTGTTTGAGAATACGGCAGGAACTTCTAGGCCTAACGCAACTCTGCTAGCTCCTGTTAATGTTGCCATATCAATAATCATATCAGGATTTTCAGACGAGGCTTCAGCCAAGGCATCACATAGTATCAAACGTCCTTCCGCATCAGTATTTAAAACTTGAACTGTTTTACCATTACGTGTTTTTATCACATCGCTTGGCCTATATGCATTTGAACCAATTGAATTCTCAACTGCTGGAATTAAAACACGCAACCTAACGGGTAAATTATGAGCCATAATCAGATTTGCCAAGCCTATGACATGAGCCGAGCCCCCCATATCTTTATGCATAATCAACATGCCACCTGCTGGTTTTACATCTAAACCCCCAGTATCAAAAGAAACCCCTTTGCCAACAAGGGTCAACTTAGGGTTTTCTTCATTTCCCCATTTAAGATCAAGTAGCCTAGGTAAATTAATTGAAGCCCTTCCAACGGCATGAATAGTTGGATAATTTTGAGTCAATAAATCATCACCGACAATTTCTTCAAACTGAGCTGAATATTTATTGGCTAACTCTTTAACAGCTGAACTTAATTGCTTAGTACCTAAATCCTCAGCAGGGGTATTAACTAGATCTCGCACCATACAAATAGATTCAGATAAAATTCTAACCTGTTGAAATTGTTCTGGAAGATATAAATATACTTCAGGTCTATTATATTTTTTATATTTATCAAATACATAAGAGCCTAATGAAAAGCCTAAATAAGCTAGTTCACAATTTAATAAATTATATTCATCTTGAACATAATACGAGGCGTCTGGTAGATTTTTGTATAACGACGATAAGCACCACATCGAGCTTTGATCAAAACCCACCAATATTTTTGCAGCATTCCCATTAGGATTGAAAATTATAATATGTTTATGTTCTTTAGGCTCGAAGTTTACTGTTTCAAGATATTTCCTTTCGCAAGCTGTTGAGTTCTTCAGCCAAGAGGAATAACTGTCCAGATCAAGTGGAATAATTGGAATAAAATTTATTTTTTTATCTGTTAAAAAAATACCAGCAACCATGCAATACTCCAATAATTAAGATTTTTTTAATAACCGGTTAATTTGCTCAAGATCATGCCTAGAAAGCGCCCCAGCATCTAACTTTAGATTAAGCATATTAGTGATGTAGTCAAATTGAGCTTGAGCAACATCATATGCATTTTTATAAGTAATCTGCATTTGCTGTAAAACTTCATTAATCGTGATCGTTCCAACATTATATTGATCTAACATCATTTTATAAGCAATATCAGAAGCAATTTTTGCTTGACGATATGCTTTAACTGAACTAATTGCAGTAAGCACGGACATGTAATCTTGCTCTGTTTTCAAAACTAAATCACGCTGTGTTTGAACCGTGGTATAAAGCGCATTTTGATAGTCTTGAGCACCTTGCTCTAAAGCAGCATAATCAGTACCGCCATTGAAAATACTCCAAGTGAAAGTTACACCAATAGATCCTGTATAAAAACTTGAATTTCGAGCTGGAATCCCTTGTACCCCTCCATCACCTGCTGAAATTTGATTCGAAGTGCTAGTTAGGCATGATGTAGATATGCTGGAGTTTATAAGGCCGCCAGATCCTGTACTAGAAGTAGACCCAGCGCTACCAAAACCAGGTTGGAAAAATGGATTAACGAAATAACCATAAGAAGCACTCAGTGAGACACTTGGCAAGAACTTTCCCTTGCAAGCTTCTACAGCAACTTCAGATGCAGTTTGGCTATACAAGACTGATTGTAGATTCAAATTACTTTCAATTGCTGTATCAACCCACTTTTGCATATTTGATGGAGCGGGAGGAGGAACCGGCATATTATCTTCAAGTGACTCTAATCGTACATTTTTTTCAACACCGGTATAAACGCTTAATTCATAATAACTGGTTTTTAAATCATTAATATTTTTAACTAAGGTAGCTTCAGCTGAATAATAGCTTGCTTCAATTTGCTTAACATCACTTTCTGTTTTTGTACCAACTTGCTTCTGTAACTTTGTTTGCTTGAGAGTTGCACCAGTTGCTTTAAGCTGTTCCTGTGCAACTTTCACATTAGACTCGGCCAACAATACTGTAAAATAGGCCTCCGAGACACTTAAAATGAACTGCTGCACTTGATATTCATATGTTGAGTAAGCAGAGAGAGAAGATTTATTGGTAGACCGATAGATGTTGATCAAAGTGTAATCAAAAATAGTTTGACTTAAAGACAAACTATACACTTGACTATTGGTTATGCCATTAAATACAGATTCAGAGTCATAAAAGTTTGTTGACTTAAGCTGACCCACAAAGCTCACATTAGGCAAGAGTGTACCTAAAGCAATATTACTATCCGAGTTTTCTGACTGATACGTGGCATAATTATATTTTAATTCTGGAGAGTTATTAAATGCTTGCTCATAAGTTCCAAGCAAATCATTTGCTTGGATTGGCAAACAAAAAGTTAATCCCAAAGAGAATATAGATATAATTTTCTGTTTGATACCCATATATATCGTATTCCTGATTATAATTCAAAAGACTATACTAAAGAGTAGTACAAATTATTAATTTTGCGGTATTAATTCACATTTTTTCTCACCTTCTTTGAAGACTGAGAATTAGAACCTTCCATATTATTTACTACTTCTTTAGAAACAAAGGATAGCATTGTTTCAATTTTACTAATATTACTGCCACCAGCCTGAGCCATATCTGGTCTCCCACCACCTTTCCCATCAACCAACAAAGCAAGTTCTCGAGCTAAATCACCAGCCTTTATTTTATCTGTAATATTTTTACTCACCCCAATCACTATATTAACCTTGTTATCGTAATCACTAGCTAAAACGACTACCACTTTGTCAAATCTTGATTTATAACTATCAATTTCTTCTCGTAAAAACTGATTATCAACATCAGGAATAAAATTGGTTATTACCTGAATTCCATTTATTTTTTCAGATTTTTCATTAGAATTAATACTTCCTTCTAATAACTTTTTTTGCAAAACTTTAATTTCTTTATCTTTAAGCTTTAAAGATTCTAAAGTTTTTTCTAATTTATTTAATGCTTCACTTGGCTTAGATTTTAATTTAGCTGAAATCAAATCTACCATATCATTTTGAAACAACGAATGTTTCTCTGCCAATTCAGCCGTTACCGCCTCAATTCGTCTAATTCCAGCAGCAATGCCTGTTTCAGAAATAATTTTAAAATAACCAATATCGCCAGTGCGAGAGACATGTGTACCACCACACAATTCAACAGAAAAATCTCCCATGCGCAAAACACGTACGGTATCGCCATACTTTTCGCCAAACAAAGCCATTGCACCAATCTCTTGAGCATGATCATTAGAAGTCACAATTGTTTCAACTAATAAATTTTGACGTATCACAGAATTAACTCTCTGCTCTACTTCTCGTAGCTTTTTCTGAGATAAAGCCTCATGGCTCATAAAATCAAATCTCAAACGATTTTCATCAACCAAGGAACCTTTTTGCTCGACATGCTTGCCAACTATTTCTCTTAGAGCTGCGTGTAATAAATGTGTAACAGAATGATTTCTTGCAATATTCTGACGTCTCTCAAAAGATAGATTTGCCGTTACTTCATCTTCGATGGAAAAAGTACCTTTCGTCACTTTTCCTAAATGAATAAAAGCATTCCCAGATTTTTTAGTATCATGAACTTCAAACAAACCACCAAAAGATTCAATCTGACCTTTATCTCCAACCTGCCCTCCTGACTCGGCATAAAATGGAGTAACATTCAAAACCATTGCTACTTCGTCTCCGGCCAGAACTTGCTCGACCTCATGCCCACCTTTGTAGATAGCCAATACTGTAGCGTCAGTTATACTTTGACTATAACCACTAAAATCTGTATTTAGGGTGCTTTTAATTTCTTCAATATTATCTATATTAAAATTACTGGCTGATTTAGCTCTTTCTTTTTGAACGCTCATAGCTGTCTCAAAACCCTGAGTATCAACTTGCATGTTTTTTTCACGCGCAATATCCATAGTCAAATCAAGAGGGAAGCCATACGTATCATACAGCTTAAATGCCAACTCCCCACTAATCTCACTAGTATGATTAATTAGCTCGTCGCCTAATAACTTCATGCCTTGATCTAAAGTTTTAGCGAATTGAATTTCTTCTTTTTTCAGCAAAAACTCAATGTTTTGCTGATGCTTAACTAGTTCACTAAAAGCGCCACCCATTTCACCGACCAAAGATTCAACAATCTTGTAAAAGAAAATCTTATCCATACCTAGTTTATAGCCATGACGTGCTGCTCGACGTATAATTCGTCTAAGCACATAACCTCTTCCTTCATTGGATGGAATTACTCCATCGGCGATTAAAAATGAACAAGAGCGTATGTGATCGGCAATCACCTTAAGGGAGGGGTTGCTTAAATCTTTAACGTCCAAGAGACTGGCAATAAACTTAATTAAAGTTTGGAATAAATCAATATCATAGTTATTATGCTGATTTTGTAAAATTGCAGTCAATCTTTCAAGACCCATTCCAGTATCAACTGAAGGATTTGGTAAGTCATCCAAGCTACCATCAGCTTGACGATTATATTGCATAAAAACCAAATTCCAAATCTCAATATATCTATCACCATCTTCTTCTGCTGTGCCTGGAGGTCCTCCTGCAATATCTGAACCATGATCATAAAAAATTTCACTACATGGCCCACAAGGACCAGTGCTTCCCATTTGCCAAAAATTATCTTTTGCACCTATTCTTGAAACTTTTTCTCTTGGCACGCCAATTTCTTCAACCCAAATTTTTTCAGCTTCATCATCTTCTTCAAAAACCGTAATCCATAATTTTTCTTTCGGTAATTGAACCACTTCAGTTAGAAACTCCCAAGAAAATTTTATTGCATCCCGCTTGAAATAATCACCAAAACTAAAGTTTCCTAGCATTTCAAAAAAAGTATGATGTCTTGCCGTATAACCAACATTTTCTAAGTCATTATGTTTACCACCAGCTCGCACACATTTTTGAGATGTAACTGCTTTATCATAAGCTCGTTTGTCAGTCCCAAGAAAAACATCTTTAAACTGAACCATTCCAGCATTAGTAAACAATAATGTTTTATCATTATGTGGCACAAGTGAACTACTAGGTACAATGCTGTGACCTTTGTTTTTGAAATATTCAAT
>JBLIDR010000024.1:0-10323 GCA_047632655.1 Francisellaceae bacterium
GGGTATTGCATTTGGCGAGGGTGGTAGTGGTGTAAGAAAGCTTTTCCAGGTCGTCATGGGTTTAGCGATTGCTTTTACTGCAGCTAGTATTGTTTCGAAATTATTTGGAGCAACTTCAGGTGTTATATTTTAAATGTCAGTTCCAGGTTTTGTAGTTAAAATACATAACTCTTTGACTCAGCCGATGTTGACTGCAGGAGTTCCTAGGCAGTTTTTTATTATGAACTCTACTGCTGCAGCCGCAATCACTTTTGGAATGCAATCTCTATATGGTATTCCAATATGTGGAATTTTGCATATGGCAGCGGTCATGATGACCAAAAAAGATCCTTATTTTTTTAATGTTATGATTAGGCATGTCAGGCAAAAAGGATATTACGCAGTATAATATGGATGTTATCAATTTATGTTTAATCTTGGAGAGTATAGAAATAAATCAGACAGGCTGACTGATATATTGCCTTGGGCGGCTCTAATTGCCCCTGGTGTTATCTTGAATAAGGATAGTTCTTTTCAGCAAACTTTGATGTTTCGAGGTCCAGACCTTGAGTCATCAACTGAGCAACAATTAGTTTCAACTACAGCTAGGTTGAATAATGCATTAAAGAGGTTAGGTTCTGGTTGGGCTTTTTATGTAGAAGCGCGTCGTAAACTTGCTTTGCAATATCCTGATCAAACTAATTTTCCAAATGAAATAAGCTGGTTGATTGATACCGAGCGTAGAGACCTATTTCAAAGAGAAGAAGAAAATTACGAAAGTGTCTACTATATCACATTGCAATATTTACCCCCCAAAGAGTCAGCCTCGAAAATATCTAGTATTTTTGTTAAAAAAGATAAAGAGTCTGAAGTTACTGGTGGGACCTATAAAAAGTTATTAAATTATTTTACGGCTTCAGTTAATCAGTTATATGATATTTTAAAAGATTTTATGTATGAGATTAGTTTTTTATCTGACGAACAGACGTTAACTTATTTACATGATTGTATTTCAGATAAATCCCATAAGGTTAGAGTGCCTGATACTCCAATGTATCTGGATGCTTTGCTTGCTGACACCCCTTTGCTTGGAGGGTTGGAGCCAAAGTTAGGTAAGAATTTTATAAAAACCATTTCAATATTGGGTTTTCCAACAGTCTCTGTGCCAGCGATTTTAGATAATTTAAATCATTTGCCAATGCAATATCGTTGGGTAACGAGATTTTTACCTCTTGATAAAGCTGAAGCTGAAAAAATATTAAAGACCTATAAAAAACAATGGTTTGCTAAAAGAAAAGGTGTGTTGACTTTATTGAAAGAAACCTTGGCTAAAAGCGAAAGCGCAATGGTTGATAATGCATCAATGAGTAAGTCCGTTGATGCGGATGATGCATTACAGGAATTGGCCGACGATCATGTCTCGTTTGGATATTATACTGCAACAATAACCGTATGGGATGAAACTCAGGACGCTGTCTATGAAAAACAAAGAGAAATTGAGAGGGTCGTTAATGGTCTTGGTTTTGTCTCTGTTTCTGAGACTATAAATTCGGTAGAAGCCTGGTTGTCTTCACTGCCTGGACATGCTAATGCTAATATTCGTATGCCGCTAATGCATAGTTTGAACTTGTCACATTTACTTCCATTTTCAGCTGTTTGGGCTGGACCAGTAAGAAATGAGCATTTAAAAGCTCCGCCATTACTATATGCTAGAACTTCAGGGAACACTCCATTCAGGCTGTCAAACCACATTGGGGATGTTGGACATCAAATGGTTTTAGGGCCAACAGGTGCTGGTAAGTCTGTATTATTAAATGTAATGGCTAGTCAATTTCAACGGTACGATCAATCTCAAGTGTTTATTTTTGATAAAGGTGGCAGCTTTTATGCATTAACGGCAGGTGTTAATGGTCAATTTTATGAAGTTGGTGATGTTGGCAGTGGGGGGTTGGTATTTCAACCTCTTGCATTTATTGATAACAATGAAGAGCGTGTTTGGGCTTCAGATTGGGTGATGGGTCTGTTGATTAATGAGAATGTTGAAATCATCCCAGAGACTAAAGAGATTATTTGGAAAGCGCTTACAAACTTGTCAGAAGTGCCTAAAAAGCAAAGAACTTTAACAGGTCTTAGGTCTTTTATCCAAGATAAACGTTTAAGGATTGCTCTTGACACATATACTCTTGGTGGGCCTTATGGTGAGATATTAGATTGTGATGAAGAGCACTTTTATAGTTCAGATTGGCAATGCTTTGAAATGGAAAAGCTTATGTCAACACCAAGGATTATTGCGCCAGTGTTGTCTTATATTTTCCATGTGTTAGAAAAACGCTTTACTGGTAGGCCGACACTTATGATTCTAGATGAAGCTTGGCTTTTTCTGGATCATCCAATGTTTGCTGATAAAATTAAAGAGTGGCTTAAGACGCTTAGAAAGCATAACGTATCAGTCATATTTGCTACTCAATCAGTTGCTGATGCACTTAATTCTTCGCTGGTATCGGCCTTAAATGAATCTTGTCCGTCACGTATATTTTTACCAAATGACCGAGCAATGGAGCCTAATGTGGCGGAGGGTTATGAGAGTTTGGGTTTAAATTCTAGACAGATTCAGATATTAAGTCATGCTACACCAAAAAGACAATATTATTTCCAATCATATAAAGGTAATTGTTTATTTGATCTAGGTCTTGGTCCTGTGGCGTTAGCATTTTGTGCTGCCTCTGGTCCAAAAGATAAAAAAATGATTTCACAAGTGTTAGAGGCATCAAATGGAGACCATGAGACCTTCCTTAAGAAATATCTACATATAAAAGATATGGATTGGGCGTATAAAATTATCAAACAGCATTTTCAAAAGGATTAGATTGTGCAAGGACAGCCAGGAAATTTCCCATATGGTAAAGATTTAAAATCATATAATTATGGTGAAGTTGTTACGCCCTACCAGAAATTACAAAAAGATTTTGATGGGCCTATTGGTAAGCATTTGCAGGAAGCGCGTCTATGGAGAATTGGCTTCGTTTTCAGCTCAATATTTTCTTCGTTACTTCTGCTAATTCTAATAGCGATCATGAATTCTACACCGTTTAGTATATTTGCAGTGGGTATTACAGACAAAGGCTTTACTAGCTCAGCTAATTTTTTAAATGAGACCTATACAATCCCTGACTATGCATATAGCGGTTTCATAAATAAAACTTTTCTAAGTGCGGACAAGAATACCTCAGCTTCTAATTTATGGGTGAATTCTTTTTTATCTGATGAGGCAAAAATCATAATTAGACGTTTTTTAGAACTGAATATGCCAGAAGACGGTAAGTTTAGGATTAGTGATATAAGGCTGGCAAAAAATAATATGTTAACTTTTACCATGGAATTGTATAACGCCACTGGCATATCTAATATCTTTATACTTAACTCAGATATAGTAAATAAGACTCCACAAGATGTGGTGTTAATAAAACTAAACCCGCTAGGGTTTTACATGGAAGATTTAATTTTTAGACCGGTACTGTCTGAAAATTTTACACTTAACCCGGGCAAGGAAGATGGCACAAAATAAGGACGTTAACCAGAAATATCAAGATGCTTATGATGAATGGGAATCTCGTATAGGTTCAGCTAAAACTCAGGTAAGAAATTGGCGTTTGGCCTGTTTGTTAAGCATAATTGTTGTTTTGTTATTAATAATTTGTATTTTGATGCAAATGAGCATGAAGGAGCGTTATGTATACGTTGCTGAGATTAAACCCCAAAATAGCATTATTAACGTTAGACCGGTTACTGAGTCATATGTTCCTACTGTGGCACAAAAAGAAGCATTTGTTGCTGAATTTATAAAAAACATAATGGAAATACCTTTGGATCCTGTTGTGTTAAATAGACAGTGGACTATTGCTCAACAATCAGTTCAGGGGCAATCTCAATTGCAACTCAAACAATTTGCTCGGTCATCACAACCAAATTCACAAGTTGGTCAAGTTACACAGAGTATTAAGATTGTTAACATGAGTAACTTGGGCAGCAATAGTTTTGAGGTTACTTGGCAGCAAACTACGGTTAACATGGAAGGTAAGACGCAATCCATACTTCTCTTTGGCGGTGTTTTCACATTGACGCAAAGCATTCCGCCAAATACATTCCAACAAATGCTAATTAATCCGCTTGGGTTAAGACTTGGATATTTCTCATTTAATCAAAAAGGGTCAAGTAGATGATTAAAACAAAGCTCAAATATGTACTTATACCGATAACATTTGCATTGTTATCTGGTTGTGCATCAAGAGGTAATAGTGTTAACTTTAGTGATAGTTCTGATTTTGTAAAGGCTGTGAATTCTGATCATGTTCAGACGACAATTGTAAGGGAATATATACCAGTAGCAATGCCTGGACAGTTAATGCCAATTCCAAACACACAAAAAGTTAACGGTAAGGCTGTGGCACAGAAAACTTATCTAACTAAAGAAAAAGCCGTTGAGCAGGCAAACAAAAATGCTCAAAGGTATCCTTCCCAAAAAGACTTTTTTAATTCTATGATGACCTATGCATACATGCCAGGAGCCGTGTACACCATTTATTCTGCACCGTTGAAAATTACAGATATTACCCTACAGGTTGGTGAGAAAATCATTTCACAGGCTGCTGGTGATACACTGAGATGGCAGTTAGCATCAACTTATAGTGGTGAAAAAGATACTATCCAGCAACATATTTTGGTTAAACCAACCAGTCCTGGGATTGAGAATACAGTGGTGGTTACAACCAACAAAAGAACATATCATTTGATTTTTGTATCAACAGATCAAAATACCTATATGGTTTCAGTGAATTGGGTCTACCCTTCTAGTATGGTACAGACCTTTGATAGTTCTGATTTGCCATTTGGACAAGAAGTTGATGAAGTCAGTGAACTAAGTCTTGATTTATCTGACATGACATTTAATTACAATTGGAAAATGTATACAGGAGAAACACCTAATTGGTATCCTCAGCAAGTTTTCAGTAGTGATCGACAGACATTCATTCTTTTACCTAAGAAATTTTGGTCAGAAAATACAGAGTTACCAATCATTGAGGTTGAGCAAGCTAATGGTGATAGACAAACTATGATTAATTGGCGTGTTAATAAACCTTATCTCATTATTGATTCTGTATTTAATCGTGCATTTTTAAAACTTGGTATTAAGTCTAATGACAGCATGGTTGTTGTTGAGATTGAAAGAAAATAAAAGTGGGAAAATAGTGTGGCTAAGAAACTGAATGATGATCCATCAATAGTTCGGACAAAGAAGCCAAAAGCCTCTGAACTGAATAAAAAGACTATTATGATCGCCAGCACTGTTGGTGGCTTATTAATTTTATTTGCATTTTTGTTTTCAATTAATACTGGAGAGAAGAAAGTAAGCTCAACTTCTAGTAATCTAAAATCAAGAGATCTATCTGTAAAGACTAAAACTGGTAGAATTGGAGTTGGTGGTTATCAAGATTCTAAACAAATTGATAAGATCTTAGGTTTGAATAAGAAGCCAGAAGTTATTGAAAAAATGCCAGCTGCATTAAAGCAACAATTAGAAGCTCTTAAGTCACAGCAATCACAATTACAGTCTGAACTCTCAAGACTGCGAAGCCAGAAACAACAAAAGGCTTATGTGGCTCCAGTTAAAAAGCCTTCTAGTCCCATGGATAGAGAGGCAATGCAAGCAGCATTATTCTTTCCTGGTGGGGCTCCAGCCCCAGTTCCGCAGAAAAAGCAAGCAACTAAAAAGACAGGTACCAAGAATGAGCAGGAAAAACTAGAACAAAAACAGCAATTTATGGCGGGTAAGGTTAATAAGGATGTGACTAATCCTAATACGATTCAATATCCAATTTCTAAATATACTCTTTTTGCTGGTACAGTTATTCCTGGTGTGCTTAAAACAAAGTTAGTTTCGACATTACCGGGTAATATCGTGGCATTGGTCAATCAAGACGTCTATGACTCAGTTACAGGTCAATATCTACTGATTCCTAGGGGTAGTACTCTTATAGGTCAATATAATAGCTCGACAACATTTGGTGAGGATCAGCTGCAAGCAAAATTTTTAAGAGTTATTCGGCCCGATGGGTCATCTATTGTTTTACCTAATCAGCCTGGTGTTAACAGCATGGGCGTTTCAGGATTTGCTGATACAGTCGATAATCATTGGTGGAGCATTATAGGGGCAGGTGTTCTCTCTGCTGTATTTAGTATACCTTCAATAGCAGCGCAATATGCCGTTCAGGGTCAACAAGGATTTAACAGTTCTGGAAATTATCAAACTGCAGGCGTTGGTACAACAATAGGTGGAGCTGGTCTTGGTGCTATTGGACAATCAACCTCTCAAATTGGTAGTCAAATTGCATCAAAAGCTTTAAATCAAAAACCTACAATTACTATTCATGAGGGATATCAGTTTAGTATTTTAGTAACGAAAGACATTGTTATTCCGCCACAAGGAGTGCATGTGACGGTAGATCTAGGCGATGATGAAGATAATTAAACTTTGTGTTAGATCGCTATTGATTTCAAGTTTTTTTTTATCGCCAGTTGGATTGATGTCCTACACGGATAATACAACTGATGATAACAATAACCAAGATCAAAATCAAACGACAAATAGCTCAAATCAATCTAGCGGAAGTAGTAGTGGGCTAACAAATGAAATCAACAGGAAAACCCAAAAGGCGCTTAAAACATTTAAAAACTTATTAAGTAAAAATAAATCCAAAAAGAATTTTTTTGCTGATCAAGGTGAAACGCCTACTTCAAGTGAACTTGGTGGAGCGACATTTGGAGAAGATGATACGCCTCAACAGACTCAATTCCATATTCCAGATTTAGATAAAGGGCGGAAATTTTAATGGCGACTCCTATTTCTAAAATTAGTCCAAAACTCTTTGATAATATTCAATATGGTTTTGTCGATGCAGTTCAAAAAGCATTTGAAACGGTTCAGTCTGATGCGACTAATTTACTGTACGTTCTCGCTGCATTAGAGATTGCTCTCTTCGGCTTAGCTTGGGCTATTCGCCAAGAAGAAGCGTTTGGTTTGCTATTGTTAAAAGTAGTAAAAATTGGTTTCTTTTTCATGTTTATTTTATACTTTCCTTCTTTGGTCAATTACTTAATGAAGGGTTTTTTACTCGAAGCTTATAACGTAGCATCAGATAAAGGCGCCATCTTTTTATTTCATCCTGGAAAAGTTTGGGAAATTGGCTTTAAGGCTGGAGTTTCGATGATGAAACTTTCTGTTGAATATGGTACTTATAATATTGGTATGTCGCTGATTTATTTAATCCTAGGCTTTGGATTATTAGTGATGTTTGCTTTGATCGGAGCTCAAATAATTTTAGTGGTTGTGCTGTTTTATTTATTAATGATGCTGACATTAATAATAATGCCTTTGGGTTTGATTAAGCCTATGGAAGGATTATTTTATAAGGCCGCGCAATCTTTATTTAAAGCTGGTGCAAGGGTTTTTACTATAACAATTATTTTGGGTGTGTCTTTTCCTTTGTGGAAAGCTATGAAGTTAGAAAATGTTTCTCAAGCGACGGGACTAGAAAAGCCTCTGGGCTTATTCTTCTTAACTTTAATTATTTTATTTTTGCTTTCTAAGTTGCCGGCTATTATGGCTGATTCTATTGGTAAGTTAGGTGGAAATATTTTTGATGGTATGTTTGGCAACGGCTCTCCATCAGTAAATGTTAATGTGGCATCACCTGCGGGTGGCGCATCTTTTTCTGGTAATGGGTCAGTAGCTAGCGTTTCTGCTGGTAGTTCGATGGCTGTTGGGTACTCTGGAGCTGCTAGCGGTTCCTCAATTTCTGCTGCAACAACGGTTGTTTCGGGAGGGTCTTCTGGTAGTGGAGGCTCTTCTAGCTCTGGCGCACCTGCTTCAACAAGCGTCACTGTAAACTCTACCGCTAATGCCGCGTCAGTAAAAGGTCCTTCTAAAGGGGCTGGCGTTGATCAGGCGTCTAATGTCAGTATTTCAAAACAAACATTAAGTCAAATACAGAATACTGTGAAGCAAGCCATGGGCTCTAAAGATAGCTAGATGCTATGCTGTGCAAGGTTTAAATGGTTATTTATCCCATTATTATTTTTATCTTTAATTTATATATTTATTTTTATTTTACAAATGAGGGGAGTAAGGATTGTTTACCAGCATAGTTTAAGTATGCCTCTGGGTTATTATTTTATTTATCCAAGCAGTAAATATTCTTTGAATGATACAATATTAATTGAACCTGATTTCAAGACGATAAAGCTATTGCTAGCTAGAAGATATCTTTTAAAAAAGAGCCCTCTTTTGAAAGTAATTAAAGCGACCAAGGGTGATTTGGTTTGTTATCAAAAAGAACAAGTTTTGGTTAATGAAACTGAAGCATATCCATTATATAGTGAAGATAAAAAAGGAAACTTATTACCTAAGATTAGCTTTTGCTCTAAACTTAAGCAAGGTGAATATTTTGTTATTGGTGTATCCAGTAAATATTCTTTTGATAGCAGATATTTTGGTTTGATAGGTCGTAATCAAATATTAGGAAAGGCGCTTAAATTATGACAAAACATAGTATTATCAATGATAGACGATTGGATATGTTGGAGACCGCATTTGGTAAAGATATTATGTGGTATCTAAAGGATGAAAAAACAATAGAAATAATGTTGAATCCAGATGGGCGTTTACACTATGAGCGTGTTGGTGAAGGAAAGGTTCCAACAGATATATATATATCATCTGAGCAAAGTGAAAATATTGTTAAATTAGTTGCTGCATATAAAAATAATGTAGCTGATATTTCAGAGCCTGAAGTCGCTACCGAGCTTCCTTTTGATGGCGCAAGGTTCCAAGGTTGGTTGCCGCCAATCGTTGAGCGGGCGTGTTTCGCTATACGTCGTCGTGCGATTGCAATTTATACCCTTGATCAATACGTTGAGCAAGGTGTGATAACCAAGAAGCAAAAAGAAGTACTATGCCATGCTGTTAAAATCAAGAAAAATATTGTTATTGTTGGTGGTACTAGCTCGGGTAAGACAACATTTGCTAATGCGCTTTTAGATGAGCTATATGGTTCAGATGACCGAGTATTGGTTTTAGAGGATTTACCTGAGTTACAAGTCAGAGTTGATGATTTAGTGACCATGACGACCTCAGATAATATTAAAATGAGAGACTTGGTTAAAGGGTCATTAAGAATGCGGCCAGATAGAATCATTATCGGTGAAATTCGTGATGGTGCGGCATTAGATTTATTAAAAGCTTGGAATACTGGCCACCCTGGCGGTCTATGTACCGTGCATGCGAATAGTGCTGAAAGTACGCCTTATAGGTTAGAGGATTTAATCCAAGAGGTTGTTGTTACAGTTCCTACCAATTTAATTCATCAGTCTGTAGACATTATAGCTTTTATCGAAAAACAAAAAGATGGCTCTAGAAAAGTTAAAACAATCGTTGAATTAAAGGGTTATGAAAAGGGAGAATATCTATTTGAATATTATTAATTGAATTTAATCTTTTGAAGAATGATATGATTCGCGCTTTACTAATTTTGTCTTCCGTTTTCGTCGTTTTTTTTAGTTATGCTTATCAGCCAAATAATCCGCATCAAATTGATAATGATAATACCTTATATACTGTTTTTACAGAACGTCCAAAGCATCTAGATCCGGCAAAAGCATATTCAGCAAGCGAGTATGTGATTATTGCTCAAATCTATGAGCCACCATTTCAATATAATTATTTAAAACGACCCTATGTGCTTGAGCCATTAACTGCAGTCTCAATGCCTGAAATAATATATAAGGATAAGGATGGCAAAATGTTACCAAATGATGCACCTAATGCAGAGATTGCAACATCAAGTTACGTCATTACTATAAAACCAGCTATTTATTATGCCGCTCACCCAGGATTTGCAAAATCTGATAAAGGTGATTTTTTATTGTATGAAAATTTAAGCCTGTTGCGTATAGATGATATTTATAGCGTTTATGATTTTGAAGAGAGGAATACAAGGGAATTGAAGGCTAGTGATTATGTTTACGAAATAAAGCGTTTAGCTAACCCTAAAATACATTCGCCCATTGCAGGAATTATGAGTGGATTAATTGTAGGATTTGCTCAATTTCAAAAAAAAATATTAAATTGGAGTCAGTTACATCCACATAAAAAAATTGATCTTCGAGAGTTCAATCTTGAAGGTGTTAAGTTATTAAGTGAATATACTTATGAGATCACCATAAAAGGTAAATACCCACAGTTTTTATATTGGTTGGCTATGCCATTCTTTTCACCTATGCCATGGGAGA
>JBLIDR010000025.1:0-10258 GCA_047632655.1 Francisellaceae bacterium
AATAAAAACAGGTGCAGTTAGTCGACAATCAATTAAACGTCTAGCAAAACCCAAAGATGTCGCTCAAATGATGGTGTTTTTATTATCAGATGAGAGTCAATTGTGTACTGGGGGATGCTATAACGTTGACGGTGGTTACAGCACATAAATTGTTTATGTAACCTGAAATCTAGATAATAATGGAACTATTTTCCCACCTTGCGATCAGAACTTTCGACTAAAACGATTTGAAAGTACAAAAAAGTGAGCCGATTGCATATTCCGGCGATTGCGAACACCCTTACTTCCGCTGTGTTAGGATTATTGTCGCCCCACTTTTAAATAATAGAGACAATAATGCCGGCACATGTAGCACTTGGTTATCAATGAGATATCGACAAGGTGGACGATGCCAATTCATAACCGGGGTCAGGCAATGAGTTGCTTATCATTAAGTTCAGGAACGCCTCGAGAAACACATTAACTAATTGCAGTTACACAGAATACGTTACAGGCTCCTGCTTATTTAGACTTTTACAAGTACCTTTCCTTTATTCTTTCCTTCAAACATATGTTGCAAAGCATCCGGGATAGCCGTTAAACCCTCAAAAACCTCGGTTTTATATATAATTTTATTTTGATCTATATAGGATGAAATTATTTTTCTAGCGTCATTGAACTCAGCTTTATAATCGAGAACGATAAAACCTTGCATAGAAGCACTTTTATACACTAAATTAAAGTAATTACTTGGTCCAGTCATTGGTTTATCGCTGTTGTAATTTGATATAGCACCACATAAAACAATTCTTGCTTGTTTATTTAAACGCGCTAAACAATAATTTAAAATGGGTCCGCCGACATTATCAAAGTAGACATCAATGCCATTAGGTGTTGCTTTGCTTAATTGTTCTTTAAAGTCTTCTGCTTTATAGTTTACAGCGTTATCATAATTAAACTCATCAGTAATTAAGTCTTTTTTCTCTTGGCTTCCAACAATACCGATTACATGACAGCCAACTATTTTAGCAAGTTGTCCTGCTATAGAGCCAACGGCTCCCGCAGCGGCAGAGACCACCACAGTATCAGATTTTTTTAAATTACCTATCTTTTGTAAGCCAAAGTATGCAGTTAAACCAGTTAAACCGCAGGCACTTACAGCGAGTTCATCACTTATATTTAAGGGTATAGTTTTGTCTAATTCAGTCTCTTCAGGATTAATGTCAGCTAATGCCTGACAACCTAAATTACCTGTTACTCGGTCTCCAATTTTAAAATTACTATGGTTAGATTCAATGACATTGCCAATTGCAAAAGCATGCATAATATCTCCGATATTAAGCATGGGCATATAATTTGTTCTATTGACAATCCAACCACTCATTGCTGGCTCTATAGATATTAAAGAGACATTTACTCTAATATAACCATTTTTTAAAGTGTCGATGTTCTCATCTACAAGGGTAAAAGTATCTTTATCTGCATAAGTGCTTTGTTTGGCGACTAACAGTTTAGCTGTTTTCATACAATATTTTCCTTGTTTATTAATCTCAAATTTATATAATTAAAGCTCACTGATTTGTTAGTTAATACCAATCAAATTAATTAAGTACCCCTTTAATTAGACAACAAGATTATTTTTTCAGTCCAAACGGCCAACTATTTACCAATTAAGCGCTTTATTCTTGAAAATTTATTATTATTACTTATGTTGAAATGAAGTTGACCTATTAATTAATTTAAGTGGTCTAACAGTAAAAGGACGATGGTCCGTCAAAAAGTAGAGTCAATCTTCGTATCCAATTCATAACGTATATAGTGGACACGTTATGAATTATGTTTGAGGATGTATGAAAATTTAATTCATAATCAACATTTTTTTAAGCCGATTTTACTTCTACGATCAGATCGTTAAGAGTTTCATCTATTAAAACTTGACATGAAAGCCGACTATTATCTTCTTTATTAGGCACGAAATTTAATAGCTCTAATTCATCCCCTTGGGCTTTAGGAATAATATCAATTTTATTATTTATTACCACATGACATGTAGCGCACGAGCAACAACCTCCGCATTCTGCATCAATACCTAAAATATTGTTATTAACAGCTAATTGCATCAAATTAACTTCATTAGTGGGGATTGTTTCTTTGCTCTGACCATTAATGTCAATAAATGTTATAATTGCCATAATTTCATTACCTCTGATATTGAAAGACTTTGATCTTTTAAAATATTAAGATCAACTTTTTTATTTTTAGTGATTATTATTTTTGCGGCCATAAATTCTCCAGGAGAGTTGACTGCATCGGCAGCTACAACTTTATTTTTGGCTATATAAAAGCATGTGAACTTATGATTATTAATATCGCCACGTATTATTATTTCTTCATATCCAATGTTTAAGCCAACCATTTTTAAATTCAAATCATATTGATCAGACCAAAACCATGGTACAACTGGCTCTTTAAATGGATTGCCAGATATATGAGATGAACATAATCTAGCTTGTTCCGTTGCATTTTGAACAGATTCAATTCTTAAAGCTTGCCCATATCTCTCATGGTAATAGTTTGAACAGTCTCCAATCGCGTAAATATTATCTATATTGGTTTGACAATATTGATTTACTTCAATGCCATTACTACAGTTAATGCCTATTTCTTCTGCTAACTTTATTGTAGGAACTATTCCAATTCCAACAATAATTATATTAGCAGATATCATTTCGCCCTTTCTTGTCTTTAACTGGTATCCTGACGTTTGCTTTTTAGCATTCACTATTTGGTCATTAATTATAAAATTGACACCTTTACTTTCGTGATATGACTGATAGTAATCACTCATAATTGGGCATAAAACTCTATTTAATATTCGATTAGCCGCTTCTATTACTGTGACATCTTTCCCTTTTACTCTTAAACTTGCGGCAGTTTCCAAACCAATATACCCGCCACCAATAATCAATACTGAATGGGCATTTAATAACTTATTTTTCAATTTTTGTGCATCATCGAAATTACGAATATATAAAATATCTTGATTGGCTACGCCATCTATTTCAAGGGTTCGAGGAGTTCCACCAGTTGCAATTATTAATTTGTCATATTCAAAACTTTTATTCTGAGCGCGTATAACAGAGTTGTGACTATCAATATTTGTTACAGGTGAATCAGTATGAAAGGTGATATTGTTTTTTATATATAATGCTTTTGGTTTTAATAAGATATCATCCAAACATGATTCTTCTTGTAGAGACTTTTTAGATAGTGGAGGGCGATGATATGGATAGTGAGATTCATCGCTAAATATATCTATTTTGGCGTCAGGCATTTGATTTCGTAAGGTAAAGGCTGCATGAACACCTGCGTGACTTCCACCAATAATAATAATTTTCAAAATTTACTCCACTAATCTGCCAAATACGGTATTGAATGAGAATATTTATTGGCTATTATCATTCCAGCCTTTCATATATTTATTCAAAACAGTGTGGGTGTGCCTTATTCTTACTTCCTGATAATTAGCGAGATTAATTTGCTTTAGTTTGGCCGCATGCATACCTTCTTGAACAACAGGCATGTTTCCCATATCTTGATCAAAAATCGGGCCTAAGGCACCAAGTTCTGCAGCATCGGACCACTTTTCATTTTCATTTAGTAGATGGGTAGGACAACCTGCAGGTTTAGGTGTATCTTTTTTGACACGTTTTAGAATCATTACATCCATAAAACATGAATCTGGATTATCACCATCTGGTAACCAACGATATATAACATTTGGAACAAAACCACCCCAAGGCGAAAAATTTGGAAAGACGTTATAGACTAATGCATCAAGCATCTCTAAATCTGTGGCGTGAGAATAATCATGACCATCTTCAATGGCATAGTTTTCACGGCTAATTTCAGCCAATATTTCTCGAGCATTGCCTCCTTCAGGCACAAGAATTTTTTGGTCATTTATGATACGGCCAGAGCCTGACACCAAAGTATCTAAAATTTGTTGTTCTGAAACAGAGTCAGGAGGCAAATATCCACTTTGCACGCCCATGCTGTGAATTGCTCTACTTGCATTTTCAGATACAATATCATACTGGCTATTTGCATCAGAACTAAACGTCATTATTTGGGGGTGAGTGGCTATACTATGATAGGCCTCCATAAATGCCTCCATTGCGACTTTCCAATTACAATCAATTCGTTTTTTTACATGAACTATTTTTGAGCAATTTTGTAAATTCCAGCGCTCAAAGTGATTATCTGTTTCACCAAGGTATTCTCTTAAAGATGGCGAGTTATCGTCCATATTAATAAACAAAAAACCCTGCCAAGTTTCTACCTTTACTTGTGGTAACGACATGTCTTTATTTTCTAAGTGGCAAAAGTCCCAATCAAAGGGAATATTATTAAGCTCCCCATCAAGTCGCCACGTAAATCCATGGAATGGACATTTTATTTGATTAGAACAGCCATTTTGTGTTTTTAATTTACGCCCCCTGTGTAGACAAGAATTATAAAAAGCACGAAATTGATTATCTTCGCCACGCACAATAAAAAAAGACTTTAGACCGATTGAATATACAAAATGACTACCAATTTCCGGGATATCTTCTTCGCGACAGACCATTTGCCAGACTTTACTCCACATAAGTTCATACTCTTTTTGTAGGAACTTTTTTGAAGTAAAAACTTCACTATTTATTGGTTCACTGCCAAGGTACTTATATGTATCCGCTAATATGCCAGGTGCAGTTCTAGACTCTTGATCTAATAACTCTTTAACTGATTTTTCGGTTTGACAGCGAGCTTGACCTGGAGATAGTTTTTTATTTTGCATAATTTTTCCTCATATAATTTATTGACTAATACCTGTTGGTTTACAAATCACTCTATCTGAGAGAAAAAGAACAACTTATCACCATACCTACAATTATTAGTGATGATACGCTTTGCTAAGTGACCAACGCTTAATTCTTCAGTTACACCGATGCCTCCATGCAATTGAATTGCTTTCTCAAATATAAATTGTGTATTTTGGAACAGCTCAACATTAGTAGTATAAATTCTTTCTTTTGCATGCTCCGCTAAAAGTGTGTCTGCGCTTTGTGCTTGATAAAACGTTAGAGATAACACTCTTTGTAGCGCAATAAACATATCAGCAACAATATGCTGTAAGCTTTGAAAACTCGACAAAGATGAGTTAAATTGCTTTCTGTCAAGTAAATATTGTGCAGTTAAATTTAATAATTGAATGCAGCAACCAAGACTATCTGCGTTGTTTAAAATGTTAGCTTGATTTAATAATTGTGTTACTTGAAGGTCAGTTGTGTTTACACTTAGCTTAAACTTTGAATCTAACTCTCTAACATCGAGAGTGAGGTCAGCCATAGGTTTGTCGTCAGTTCCCCGATAGAAATTAAAACTAACTCCAAGGTGATTTACAGGTATACAAAACCAACATTTTTCGGAAGTTTGATTGTCACGTGCTAATACCAATAGGTGTGTGACATTTTGTATATCATTTACATAATGTTTTGCACCACATATATTTACGCTACCATTTATATTTTGTTTAAATTCAGTTTCAATATTATCTAATGAATACCTACAAGCGCGTTCAAAAATTGCAAAAGCACATAAATTTTTACCAGTAAGCATCAATGGCAATACTGTTTCTTTTAAAGTGGAATTGTCAGATGATTCAATTAGTTGAACAGCAAGACAATGAGTAGTGAATGGTTCTAATGCTAAATTTTTCCCCATTTCTACTTGCATACAAGCTAAATCATAACTAGTACATCCAATCCCATTATTTTCATCTCTTGCGGGTGCTAAAAGCCAACCAAGTTCAGCATAAGTTTCCCAGTGAGTTAAAGCATCAACAGTGTTATTTTTTATTGACTGATAATGAGCATGAAAATTACTATTATTTATTAAATATTTTGATACTGTATGCGCTAACTCTTTGGATATTTCACTGTCGTAATTAAAATCAGTAAACATATAAACCTCACGTATTAGCAAAAATTGATCGTGCTATTAAATTTCGTTGAATTTCGTTAGTGCCAGCGTAAATTGTCGCGGAACGGCTGTTAAGATAGCGAGGTAATGCCCAATCGACATCGTCAGATGTTGCACTTGGCCAAGCTTGAGGTAGGCTATCTCTAACCAGAATTTGCGCCCTTGGCCCTATTACTTCCACCGCTAGTTCAGCTAGTGCTTGTTCTAATTCAGTTGCCTCTGTTTTTAATAATGAAGGTTCAAATCCATAATCAAATCCAGAATTTATTTGTTTTTGTAATCTAAACTCAGTGTTTTCGAAAGCACACAGCCTCGCGTCTAAAGAATTAAGTTTTTGTTTTACATAAAAACTAGTATTCACTTTATTTTTTGAATCTAATTGCTCTGTTTCGGTTAATTTGTTAATTCTTATTAATGTGCTTCGTAATCGAGCAGAAGCTACACTAGCACCGCGTTCTAAAGTCAGTAGGTATTTGGCACATTCCCAGCCCTGACCTTGTTCACCAATCAAGTTGATAGCATCAACTTGCACATCTTCAAAAAAGACTTCATTTAAATCATGCTCGCCACTGATAGAAATAATAGGCCTAACTGTAATCCCTTTACTATTCATAGGAATAAGTAAAAAGCTAATACCCGCTTGCGGTTTAGGAGTATTTTTAGTTCTAACTAAACAGAACATCCAGTTTGAATAATGTGCATGAGTGGTCCAAATTTTGCTTCCGTTGACGATAAATTTTCCATCTTTCAATTCAGCTTTGCATCTAAGCGATGCTAAGTCAGAACCTGAACCCGGCTCAGAATATCCTTGGCACCAATAATCATCACCTGAAAGTATGTTAGGTAAAAAACGTTCTTTTTGTTCTTCAGTTCCAAATTTGATAATTACGGGAGCAACCATTTTAAGACCTAATGGTATTAGCATTGGAGCTCCAGCTTTAGCGCATTCAACTTCGAAAAGGTATTTTTGTATTGGCGTCCATTTTATACCGCCATATTTTTCTGGCCATAACTGAGCTGCCCAACCTTGTTTCGCCAGTTTACTTTGCCATTTTAAAGCAAGATTTTTATCTGCAAATACACTTGTTGTTTTTAAACTCTCTTCAACAATGTCTTGTGTAAGTTCGCGAGATAAAAAATCTTTTAATTCTTTATGGAAACACTTTTCTTCATCAGTTAAATTTAAAATCACTCAAATATCCCACTTATAATTTGTTTATGCTTGATAGCTATTTTAATTTACTAAATAGAGGTGGATTTTTTATATAAATAAACAATCAGTACTGTTTTTTATATCAAAAAAAACTTGGCGGGTCAATAAAAAGATTCCCTGAACTGCATTTATGTCGGATTTGATATCTAAATTTCAAATAATGGCCTATCAACTGTCAATTCACATTTATTGTTATATGAACTATCTTTAAAATTTTTATTTCTATATCTAAAATTTAGAAGAGCTTTATCCCGGTGTATCAGGATTATTGTCGCTTGAATTAATTTTACAAATAAACAGGGATTGGTGAGTTAACGTTAATCGATTATTAAAGGCTTTCAAGCCAATTTTAAAAAGCAATATTAAATAAGCCCAGTTAAATAAAGTAGTTTGTCAGTTAGAAAGTTTGTAGAGTAAAAAGGTAATAAGCTCTCAACCCTGCATAGTTGGCAAAAGCAATTTAATACTTGAGGCTTAAAAGTGTTAAAAGTGATGTGGTCAGATAAATGGTCAATTGGGGAAAGTTTGCTGGTGTACTAGAATAAACCACACTTTCGAAAGTTAAATGCGTATTGTCAAATTAAGAGGACAGTTAATTGTCGCTGACAAATAGGCAGGACCATGCTCAGCTTACTAGTAAAGTAGTTACATCAGGTGCGAGGCAATATAGGTCTTTGAGGGTACAGGGTTATCAACAAAAAGCTTACAGCTTTGGTGATTCAATTGATTAAAATAAAAGGCCAACAGCGACGAGACCTTTGCCCGTAAATGAACGGAGTGATGAGGAATGTTTTGCCTCTTTCTTACAAGCCAAATTGTAATCATATTAGCCGACAGAGGCAAGTCTAAAGCTTAGGGTCGATTTTTACCGCCTATTAAAAGCTGAAAATATATTGCACCACCGAGGTAAAGCTAAGCCGATAAATAACCATTAAAAGCCCACGAGCTACACGGCTAAAAAAGCCAACGAGGTCTAGAGTGGGGATATAAACTGCTTGCCGAAAATGGCTATTGGTCAACAATACCATCTGTTCATAATAGAATATGTCTAAAGTCGTAAAGCGGGGAGGAGAGTGAGAGGTTCATCTAAATGAAACAAGCGCAGAGTTACGAAAGCATACTGCTTGTGTAGAAAAATTACCCTTGATTTTGTTTCTTACATCGCACTCGCATCTAAAAATCTTTTACCGAGTCGCATTTATAAGAGGTTAAGCGATGTTCTTCAAATACGTAATTTATTACGTCGTTAGGACTACCAGGGTTGGGTTTTTCATTTTTACCTTCTTAGTAGGCAATGCATAATCAAAAAGTAATGCAGACCGAAACAAGCTAAAACTCTGATTTTAGTGCTCTGTCTAAAAAGGATTGGGCTTTGCCAAAGGTAATTTAATAGGTAATTGAATTTAGTTTACTAGTTCGTGTACATAGGTATACCCTATTTGGCTTTTGTTAATTGGTATTTTTTGATTACTTCATCTATGTCATCCTTAACGAACATTTCTCTAACACAAGCTTTAGCATAAAGAAGGACTAGTTTTGTACGACGCTCTGAATCAGTAGTAAAATTAACTAATGTTAATCCCTCTAACATAACTTGAACAACATCAGTTATAAATTGTAATGAAGTAATGTTTTTATCATTCCATTCAGGAAAAGCTAGTTTTATCAAATCCATCCAAACAGATTCAAATTCGGTGTCTGCGTCTAATAAAATGTCGGCTAAATAACGATCTGTTCTTGCTGCCATTCTTAATTCAAAATAAGCTACGGAATATTTTGAATGTAATAGATTAAAATAGACGTCTAAGCCATCGCTAACCTGATAACCTTGTTCGGATTTTTCAGCTTGTTTTGTAAACTTATTTATATCGCTTTTAAATTGTTCTATTCGTTTTTTATTAATAAAATCTATACTTTCTTTCACTAAGACTTTCTTTGAAGGAAAATGATGAACCATAGCGCCTCTAGACAATTTTGCTTTTTCAGCGACAGTTGTTGTCGTTGTAAGTGCGTATCCTAGCTTGACATAACATTCCATGGCTGCTTTGAAGAAAATTTCTTTCGTGTTGGAACTTTTTAGAGCTTGTTTCTTATTATTCTTCATCAGACTAAACCTTTAATTTACGAAATATTATTTAACGAAACAATCTCTGCTGCATTTTAACAAAACAAACATTCAATTAAAATCAATTTTAGCGTCGGCGTTATTTTAACAGGTTATTAGAAGTGTAAGTGATCATTAACCCCACATTCGAATAAAAATAAAACCAGTACATAATTATAGAAGTATATTTACACTAAGTCATTATAATAAACCTTTGAATAGCAAGGATAGTTATTCAACTATCTCAATAATAGTTGCAATACCTTGTCCAAAGCCTATGCACATCGTAGCTAACCCTATTTTTTTATTTTGTTGTTCTAAATTATTTAGTAATGTACCTGTAATTCTAGAACCAGAACATCCAAGGGGATGACCTAAAGCGATTGCTCCACCTTTAATATTAATTTTGTTTAGATCATGTATCATTCCTAGCTCCTTTATACATGATAATGCTTGAGCCGAGAAAGCTTCATTAAATTCAGCTAAATCAATATCATGAATGTTAATTTCAGCATTAGATAAAGCTTTTTTAGTCGCTTCTACAGGACCTAATCCCATTCTGGCAGGTGCACAACCTGAAACTGCTTGTGAAACAATCCTAGCTCTTGGTTTTAAACCTAATTCTTTTGCTTTTGACTCTGACATAATTAACATGGCAGATGCACCATCAGACATTGCTGATGCATTCCCGGCCGTGACTGTGCCTGCTTGTAGATCAAACACAGGAGACAGTTTATTTAAAGATTCCCGTGTACACCCAACTCTTATAACTTCATCCTCTGTAATAAGATCAATAGTACCGTCACCGAGGTGTCCTAAAGTTGGCACAATCTCATTATCCCAACCACCATTTACCGTTGCTGCGTGGGCTTTCGTATGTGATTGAAAAGCGAATTCATCCTGTAATTCACGTGAAATATTATATTCTTCAGCTAACT